>JAXHSZ010000052.1:0-7187 GCA_034190725.1 Thermodesulfobacteriota bacterium | reverse complement strand
CGTGGTGATATCACAATCTCTTGTGAGAAGATATCCATAATTTATGACGAAAATGTGAAAACAGCAAAAAAGATCATTGCTGAAGGGCAGGTAAGGATCACTCAAGGAGAGAGAATAGCCACAGGAGAACGAGCGGTTTTCAACAATTCTGAGGAGAAGATCACACTCACAGGAAGACCTCAGCTCCGTGAAGGGGATAACACCATCGAGGGAGGAAAGATAACACTCTTTTTGGCCGAGGACAGGGGGGTCGTTGAAGCTGACAAGGAAATTCGAGTCAATGCCACAATTCAAATGGAGAAGAATACAAGAGAGAAGAAAGACTGAATGCGGACTTTAAAAGCAAAAGATCTTACAAAGCTGTTTGGAAACAAAAGGGTTGTCCATAATGTGAATTTGGAAATCAAAACAGGAGAAGTTATCGGATTGCTAGGCCCCAACGGGGCCGGCAAGACCACCGTCTTCTATATGATCGTTGGATTGATTAAACCAAATAAGGGAAAGATACTATTAGATGACCTTGATATTACAGGCGATCCCATGTATATACGAGCGAGGAAAGGGATCAATTATCTCCCTCAAGAACCTTCCATATTCAGAAAATTGACTGTAGAGGACAACATTTTAGCCATTTTGGAAACACTGGGCATATCAAAAGAGGAAAGAAAAGAGAGACTATGTGCCCTTCTGGATGAATTGAGCATTACCCATATCGCCAAAAGCAAGGCCTATTCCCTCTCAGGAGGAGAGCGCCGACGGGTGGAGATCACAAGATCCCTAGTAACCTCCCCTTCGTTTATTTTACTCGATGAACCTTTCGCAGGGATCGATCCTATAGCGGTTATTGATATACAGACTATAATCATCCAACTGAAGTCAAAAGGGATAGGTGTTCTCATCTCTGATCACAATGTTCGAGAAACTTTAGGTGTTTGTGATAAAGCCTATCTTATAAACCATGGCAGCATCGTGGAAGCAGGAGAACCCCAACAAATTACTGACAGTAAGAAAGCGAGAGAGATCTATCTCGGTGAAAATTTTAGATTGTAATAATTTCAGCCAGGATGTGGTATGGCCCTTGAACTGAAACAGAACGTAAAACTCACTCAACAGACAATAATGACGCCTCAACTTCAGCAGTCCATTAAACTCCTGCTGCTTTCAAGGCTGGAATTGAGTGACCTTATTCAAACAGAGATAATGGAGAATCCTGTTTTGGAGGAAGCCCAAAGTTTTAGTGACGGAGAAGACCTCCCGACAAATGATAATCCGGGAGAATTAGAACCGGGCAAAACAGAGGAGTTGACCTACAACGGGGAAGACGAATACCTGAAAATCAAATGGGAAAATTATTCTTATGATATATCTTCAGATGGTTACGGATATAATTCTGATGATGACGAAAGATTCTCACTGGAAAACAGGCTGACACAAAAAGCGTCTCTTTTCGATCATTTGATGTGGCAGCTCCGTCTCTCCAATTTTACTGAAATTGAGGAACTCATAGGAAGTTTATTGATTGGGAATATAGATGGGGATGGGTATCTCCAGGTCTCATTGAGTGATGCCGCTGAGATGTGTGGAGAAGACGAAACTCTGGTGGAAGACATTTTGAAACGGGTTCAAGAGTTTGATCCTCTTGGAGTAGGAGCAAGAGACCTCAAAGAGTGTTTGCTCATCCAAGCAAAACATCTCATAGGAGACAATACTATTGTGAGGGAGATCCTGACAAATCATATGTCTGATCTTGAGAATAAGAGGTTTCAAGTCATCTCCAAGAAATTAAATGTTTCTTTGGATGAAGTCCTTGAGGCAGCCAGATTGATCTCGGATTTAGATCCCAAACCCGGAAGATACTTCAATGAGGAAGATACACAATACATCACTCCGGATCTTTATGTATATAAAGTTGGAGATGAATTTTATATTGTCCTGAACGAAGACGGGTTACCTCGGTTAAGGATAAACTCATTCTATCGTAATGCCCTCACCCAAGGAGAAGTGACCTCAAAGGATACAAAGGATTATATACAGGAAAAGATCCGCTCGGCAGTATGGTTAATTAAGAGTATCCATCAAAGACAGAGAACCATTTATAAGGTGATGAGAAGCATTATTAAATATCAACAAGAGTTCTTTGAAAAAGGCGCGGGGAATCTCAGGCCTCTGGCCCTGAGAGACATTGCCGAAGATATAGACATGCATGAATCAACCGTAAGTCGAGTCACTACCAATAAATATGTGCATACCGCACATGGGATATTCGAGTTGAAATACTTTTTCAATAGCGGTATAAACCGTATCAGGGGTGAGAGCATAGCATCAGAGACAGTGAAGGATAAGATTAAGCAGATCATCCTCACAGAGAATCCCAAAAGGCCCTACAGTGATCAAAAGATCGCAGAAATCCTGGAGGGATTGAATATAAGTATTGCCAGGAGAACTGTAACAAAATATCGTGAAATGTTAAACATATTACCATCATCAAAGAGAAAAAAGGCTTTTTAGAGGCCTTTGAGTGCCAGGAGTAAAACATGCAGACAACCGTAACCTTTCGGCACATGGATGCTACAGACAGTTTAAGAAAGTATGTTGAAGAAAAAGTAGCCAGAATGAATAAATACATCAACAAACCCATTGAAGCAAATGTTGTTTTATCAGTAGAAAAACACAGGCATATAGCTGAAATAAGCCTTATTGCCAACAAAACGGTAACAAACGGAAAAGAAGAAACGGATAATATGTACTCATCCATCGATCTGGTCATGGATAAGATTGAAAGACAGCTTCGCAAACGGAAAGAAAAGATTAAAGGGCATAAGAACACGAACACCGATCAAAAAAGCCTGTCCGGCAGGTTGAATATCTTAGCTTCGGAGAGTTTTGACAATAATGAGGAACCACAAGTCATAAAAAGTGAAAACTTCTCCATAAAGCCGATGTCCATAGAAGAAGCTTTAATGCAGCTTGAATTATCCAATTGTGAATTTTGGGTATTTATCAATGCTTCATCACAAAAGGTGAACGTGATTTATCGGAGAAAAGATGGGAATTATGGTTTGATTGAGCCTGATTATTAATTTGTATCAATCCATAAATTGCTATTTCCGGAATCTCTGAGTCAGACTCAGAAGGAAACGCATATATTTATGAGGTGAGAATCTTCGTCTTTATTGACCTTGCTAAAAAAATTTCATTTCTGGATGAGCATGCATTAAAAAAGTTCACCCTGTGCATTCAAGCATGGTTATGATAAAAACGGCCTTATACTGTATTTGCTTCTTATGCGCAAGAATCCTGCAAGTGTACGAATATACATACAAAACATACAATTAGGTTATATATACAACCTATGGAAGTCAGAAGTTCATATAAGGCAAACAAGGCAAGTGACCTGCAAGCAATGAACGTGGCTCATCATTCAGGTTGAAACAGTTCGAAGGTGGAAACTGATGAAGATTGTCGATATCCTGCACAGAGACTCTATTATTCTTAATTTGTCATCTCAAAATAAGAAAGAGATCTTAGAAGAACTTGTGAGTGCTGTTGTAAAGCAAGATAAAAGAATCAACAAAGCGGAACTGATTGAAGTTCTCTTGGAAAGGGAAAGACTGGGAAGTACAGCAATAGGTGATGGAATAGCCATCCCTCATGGGAAGCTTAAAAATATCGATTCCCTATTGGCCTCATTTGGGAGAAGCGTAAAAGGTGTTGATTTTGAATCCATGGACAGCAAACCAACCCACCTTTTTTTCCTTTTGGTTGCACCTGAGAATTCAGCAGGTGTACACTTGAGGGCATTGGCAAGAATTTCTCGTCTTTTGAAAAACAGCTCTTTCAGAGAGAATCTGATGGAAGCAGAATCAAAAGAGGAACTCTTCAACAGTATTATTGAAAAGGACGAAAAGGGAACCCTTGTCGAGAAATAATGGATGGAAAACATTCATTTAGTGATCATTAGCGGTCTTTCAGGCTCAGGAAAGAGCACAGCCATAAAGGCTTTAGAAGATATCGGATTCTTCTGTGTAGACAACCTGCCGGTTATTTTACTTCCCAAGTTCCTGGAATTGAGTCTTCAAGCACCGGGAGAAATCTCCAAAGTAGCTTTGGTAATGGATATTCGGGAAAGGGGATTCTTGAAAGAATACCCAAGAATATTTCATGAGTTGAAAAACCAAGGCCATATGATGGAGATTATATTCCTGGAGTGTAGCGACGAAATCCTCCTCAGACGCTTCAGTGAAACGAGAAGATCACACCCCATGGCCGAAGGCAAATCAGTTCTTGAAGGGATCAAATTGGAGAGAGAAAGCCTGTCACATTTGAGAAGTATGGCAAACAAGGTCATAGATACATCCCACTATAATGTGCATCAATTAAAGGAGTCCATTCGTCAATACTTCAGTGAAGTCACTTCTTTGAAGAGAATGACCATAAACTTGCTCTCCTTTGGATATAAATATGGATTGCCCTACGATGCAGATTTGATAATGGACGTCAGATTTCTCCCGAATCCGTATTTCATTGAAGAGTTGAAAACCCTCTCCGGTGAAAATCAAGAGGTCTTAGATTACGTATTGCACAGAAAAGAATCACAAGACTTTTTAAGAAAGTTTTCTGATCTCATCTATTTTTTGATTCCTCTCTATGAAAGCGAGGGGAAATCCTATCTGACTATAGCTATTGGATGCACAGGAGGCAGACATCGTTCTGTCGCTGTTATCAATGAGTTGGCCGGATACTTGAAAGAAGAGAGCTATCACGTTACAATCAGGCACAGGGACATAGAAAACACCTGATAAAGGATTTGAAACGGAAATTGGGAAACTCAGTGAAAACCCTTCGCCTTTCAGGTAAAAAGCTTCAGGGGGTGACTTTTTTCCGACATGAGAGAATTCAGGGGACAGAAGTCAGAACAGCTTACCATTTTGTCCCTTCGTGCACATGACAGACCAGAATTGCAATATACCTGTGGCGGAGGTTCTTTCCGTACTCATTGTCGATGGAGCAATCATTATTGTTTACCTTCTAACTCCTGAATTCTGAAGACTTCAGTCGACTTCAACAGTAAAATCGACTTTCAGTCACACAGACAACCCACCGGTGTTCAAACGATTAGACACAGTATTATCTAGAAACAAGATACATTCTGCAAGGTTAAGGAGGACGAAAAATTCAGAAAACTTTTCACATGGAGGTATGATGGTTGGGATACTGATAGTTGCCCACTACAATTTGGGAAAAGAGTTGGTCACGGCAACTGAGATGATGAGCGGGAAGATGGAGAGTGTTCAGGTGGTGTCAATCGACCCTAAGAAAAATGTAGAAAAGTTAAGAAAAGAAATCTCAACTGCCATTAAGAACGTAGACAATGGTGATGGCGTCTTAATAATAACAGATATGTTTGGGGGGACTCCTTCCAACATGAGTCTCTCCTTCTTGGAGGAGGGGAAGGTGGAAGTGCTTACTGGCGTAAACCTTCCCATGCTTATCAGACTCGCCACTTACCGAGACAATAAAACACTTGTGGAATTGGCATCGGATCTCAAGTCTTTTGGGCGGAAAAATATCAATCTTGCCGGTGAGATCATGAATAAAAAGGTCGATACACTGTCCGGTTAAGCAGGAGTTTTCATCCCAATCTATGGACTTCACTTCCCAAAATATTGACTCAAGTATTCCATGGATGACAGGCTTACAAATATCCAATATGGAAGAGAAGGACATTGATGAGGTTTTAGAAATTGAAAACGTGAGTTTTACATCTCCTTGGACAAGGACATCCTTTGAACATGAACTTGACCTCAAACATTCAAAAATCCTTATTGCCAAAAAGCCCAAAGGAGATCAAAAGCCGATAGTGGGGTATATTTCCTTTTGGCTCGTCCTTGATGAGGTTCACATCCTTAATCTTGCAATTCATCCTGACTTTCGCAGACAGGGAATCGCATCCCACCTGATTCGGTTCTGCATTCAATCTTCTCGTATCAACGGTGCCAATAATGCAAGTTTAGAAGTCCGCAGATCAAACATTCCCGCCATATCTCTGTATAAAAAATTCGGTTTTCAAGTCAAAGGGATACGACCAGGATATTACTCAGATAATCATGAAGACGCGGTAATCATGTGGTCAAAGATTTCTCAAAATCAAGAATATCTATATCACCAAACATGAGAATAAATGTATCAAATATCATCAAAGATCCTTTACAATAAAGAACTCTCTCCGGGGTATTACAAGATAGGATTGGATTGTCCGGATATAGCTTCCAAAGCTGCCCCTGGTCAATTCATTATGATACGGGTCAGCAATCAATTGGACCCTTTTCTGCGTCGTCCGTTCAGCATCCACATGATCCACAATTCCAACGCACCTCATGATGAGGTGGACAGAAACTCTCGAATCGACATACTCTACAAAGTTGTGGGAAAAGGGACTGAAATTTTGTCCACTGCAAAGGAAGGCGGTGAAATTGACATAGTAGGCCCTATGGGAAACGGCTTTCAAATACATGAGGACATGACCACTGCCATCTTCATAGCAGGTGGTGTTGGAGTGGCTCCGCTTCTGGGTCTGGCAGAAGAAATTCTGTTGAAGAAAAAAATGACACGATCTCTTGTACTCTTTCTGGGCGGCAAGACAAGAACTGATATCCTCTGTGTGAAAGACTTCGAGAGGTTGGGAGCACAAATACACATCAGTACAGAAGATGGGAGCCTTGGCCGTCAAGGCATCGTAACCGATCAATTTGTAGATTATCTTGAGTCACAAGACAATGCTCCCGGCTCTTTTTCCCATTGTTTTGCCTGTGGTCCTGAGGCAATGTTGAAAGAAGTTGCAAAGATAACCCAAAAAAAGGAAATGCCGTGCCAGGTCTCCCTGGAGACCATGATGGCATGTGGTCTTGGAGCATGTCTGGGATGCGTTGTCAGATCCAAATCTCAAACAGGGAGCAAGGAGCCTGGAAACGATATCATCTCTCACAAAGACGAGTCGATGATTCATCATAAAAAGGTTTGCAAAGACGGACCTGTCTTTAACAGTACTGAAATCATCTGGGAGTGATTCCCCCACATGAAACATAATACAATTGATCTTTCCATAAATATCGGCGGAATCCGGCTTAAAAACCCTGTGCTCACCGCTTCAGGAACCTTTGGTTACGGCGAGGAGTATGCCCCCTTTG
>JAXHSZ010000519.1:0-7437 GCA_034190725.1 Thermodesulfobacteriota bacterium | reverse complement strand
ATGAAGTTATGGAAGCATTTGTACACCTCCCGGAAGTCAATGATGTCATTGGAAAAGGAGTGACAAAATCTAGCGTTTTCACACATGAAGGATATCAAATGGACCTTCGAGTCGTAAAGGATGATCAATACGGAGCTGCCATAGCTTATTTTACAGGCTCCAAAGCCCACAATATCCGTATTCGAGAGATGGCAGTACGAAAGGGACTCAAGATCAGTGAGTATGGTATCTTTGAAGAAAGATCAGGCAACCGGATAGCAGGGCGGGAAGAGGAGGAAATCTACCGGCTTCTTGAGCTTCCCTTCATCCCTCCAGAGCTCAGGGAGGACAGGGGAGAGATCGAGGCTGCCTTGAAAGATGCCCTTCCTCATCTGGTTCGTGAAGATGAAATCATAGCCGATCTTCATGTCCACAGTATTTACAGTGATGGGGGTCACTCTATCCGGGAGATTGCGGATAAGGCTATGAAAAGGGGGTATCAATATGTAGCAGTCACCGATCACTCCCAATCCCTTGGAATTGCAGGGGGCATGAGTATCGATACCCTGACGGCCAAAATATCAGAGATCAAAGATATCAACCGCCAACTTTCCGGGTTTCGAATCCTCTCAGGGACAGAGGTAGATATTCGTATGGATGGCACGCTTGACTATCCAGATGAAATCCTGTCCAAACTCGATGTTGTGATCGCTTCAATTCATTCGGGATTTAAGAGGAGCAGTCATGAACAGACCATGAGGATTATTCAGGCCATGAGAAATCCTCACGTTCATATTATAGGCCATCTCACAGGAAGGCTGCTGGGAGAGCGGGAGGGATATGAAGTGAACCTGGGTGATGTTCTCAAAGCTGCTTCTGAAACCGGAACAGCTCTCGAGATTAATGCTTACCCCCAGAGACTCGATCTGAATGACATCGGATGTCGAAGAGCCAAGGAGTTTGGAGTAAAGGTCGTCATAAACAGCGATGCGCACATTCTTTCTCAAATGGACCATATGGAATTGGGTGTGTCGGTTGCAAGGAGAGGATGGTTGGAAAGAGAAGACATTCTTAATACATTAAATCTTGAAGCCTTCCTTCAGGCTACTCATAAGATGGTGTAAAGTGATGTGCAGGCTATGAAATGTCATTGCCATTGCCCTGAGGTCGAGGAGTATTTGTATTAGAGAATCCATTTCATTCTTTTCGTTTCATTGATTAAAAAAAAACTTGACAACCCTCGTGAGTTGTGGTCTATTTTTTTTAGTAACAAAACTACAAGCGTCCCTCGTCACAATTTCTATCATTTCTACTTCCAGATATTGTCCGTTCTATGAACTATGGAAATTCTGTTTCAATTCCTAAAAACAATCGCAACTATTAAAAGACATGAACATATTGCTAATCTTTTTCAGGGAACACACTATATAACTGGGCGATTATGATTTGAAATATATGACATAATTACTACAGATATCCCATTCCCTACTTATCTAATCATAAATGTAAACCACCGACACAAATTATTCCACTTTCTCCTTGCGCCATCATGAGTTGAAATCCCGAGAATTGATTATTTCATGACCCACTCTTTTTTTATTCATTCCAGAATTCAAAATCACCGATTTGTCAGTCGTAAACTTTAATGATTGTTCCAGTGGTTATATAAATCCTATGGAGAAGCAGAATGATCCATGTGCCAAATCCTTTTTATTTCATGGGATGGAAGCGAATCAATTGACAAGGGAAATGTCTGTTCGATTCTTTTAAACTCAGAACCTCAGGTTTTCAGATATTAAATTTCACAGGTCATATGAAGGAATCCTGGTAAGCCTTACATCTACTTATACCACTGAATATCCTGATTGACAACTCAATGAAATTTAATCTATGGAAATCTGCGAAATACTGATTGAAGGTATCAGTCATGCCCCGTTTAGCCAGACTCGATATCCCTGGTTTTTTGCAACACGTTATAGGGCAGGGAATTATAGACACCCATATATATAGAGATAATAAAGATCGGCAGTCATTTGTGAACAGATTGGGGGACATATTTGAAAACACAGAGGTAAAATGTTTTGCATGGGCTTTACTGCCGGACCACTTTCATCTCTTGCTTCGGACAACAACGACACCGTTAAGTCATCACATGAGACGGTTAATGACCGGTCATGCGGTACTCTTTAATAAGCGTCATAAAAGAAGAGGCCATCTTTTTCAAAACCGCTATAAATCTATCGTCTGTGAAGACGACCCGTATTTTCTCGAACTTGTTCGCTATATTCATTTGAATCCATTGAGAGCTGGGTTGGTCAAAGACCTGAATGCTTTAGATCACTATCTTTGGTCCGGGCACAGTGTGATCATGGGTCAAGCAGAGAATGACTGGCAAGCAATAGATGATGTTTTGATCCATTTCTCCAAGGAACAGGGAAAGGCGATAACAGGATATCGGCAATTCATTGAGAGAGGGGTTGAGCAGGGGATTCAACTCCAATATGAAGGAGGGGGGGATACAAGAAACGCAGGTGTTAATACCAACTTAGACGTTGAAAAGAAGAAGGACAGGGAACTTTCTGATGTGAGAATACTGGGAAGTGAAGATTTCATAACATATATTTTAAACAAGGCGGATAAGACTCAGGAAAACAGAATAAGGGATAAAATGACTTTGAATGAATTGATTCGAAGAGTAGCTGAGTTTAAGAATGTTAATTTGGGGACTCTTCTTTCATCAAATCGTGAAAAGGAAGTGAGTATGACACGAGCGATCATTGCATTCCTGGCCGTAAAAAAGGTTGGTTATAGCCTGTCGGATGTTGCTTATGCTCTGAATATCAGTCCTGTGAGCGCCGGGCAGTGTGTGAAAAGGGGAGAAAAAATTCTTGAGAATGGTGAAAACTTATGGGCACTTTTGAAAGAGATGAAATAAACACGGACACTTCGACAACATTCTCTCAATTTATATAAAAGAAATTATTCGATAGGTGAAAAAAAAGCTTGACAAGGATCGAAAGTTGTGTGAAGTTTTAATAAAGGTTAACGAAACTACCAGCGTCCCAATCTTCGTTCATTACACTTCAATTTCAAGATATTGCACATGCAATAGAACTTTCCATGTATTTCTTTTCTTTGAACGATTCCTTATGGGCAAAAGGATAATTAAAAATTTGAGGAGATCGGCTGAGCGCTTTTCAAGATAAGGACACAACTCGTTTCATAAAAGTAATATTGAAATGCTTGACTGTGACAGCATGGATTATGTTTATGTGTTGATCTCCTGTTTTATATGTTCAAAATTCAACTCTAGAAAAATTAAATAGTATTTTTACGGATTAATTTAATATATTTCACTCTTTTTTATGGAAAATCAATTGAATAACGTATAATTGAAAAATTCTTCAAGGGGCGAAAAAAAAACTTGACAAGGTCGAGATGTTGTGTGCATGTTTAATAAAGGTTAACGAAACTACCAGCGTCCCATGTCCAATCATTCATTACACATCATCCTTCAGATACTGCCCATGAAACACAGTATTCTTTACATATCAATTCTTCGTAAATTACTTACACAGAACAAACCACCCAAGATCTAGGCGGTTCGCTGAGCATATCAAAAATCAAAACTAATCCATTCTCATGAGAGTAATACAGAGAAACATCAATTGACAGTCGTATTGATCTTTATTCTTGGATTCGTTCCTTTATCTAAATAACTGAGATAGTGTTCATCTAGAAAGAGATATTTTCTGCAGTGTTAGGGATAACAAAGATTTTAAACGCTTGAATACATTGAGTATTTTGAGGGAAAAAACATGAGACTCAAAAAGAGATTATTGAAAATAACCGATTGTAGATGCTCAATGAATATAATTAGTGGAAAAATACTAAATATGGAGACGCATTAATTGACATTATCTGTAATAAACTCTAGCAATGTGGCAGAAACAAAAAAATGGTATGCCATATACACGAGAAGCCGCCATGAAAATAAAGTTTATACCGGCCTAAAGAATAAAAACTTCGAAGTGTTTTTACCGAAAGCTGAAAAATGGAGTCGGAGAAAAGACCGCCGAAAAAAAATATGGTGGCCATTATTTCCCGGATATATTTTTGTGCAAAGCTGGCTTGATAACTACGCGCATCACGATATTTTGAAGACAACAGGAGTGGTAAAAATAGTTGGCATAAATGGTCAACCCCTTCCTATTGTGGATGAAGAGATTAGATCACTGAAACTTTTGGTGGAAAGTGGACAACAAATACTGTCCCATGACTACTTAAAGACTGGGGATAAGGTTATTGTTGTCGAAGGGCCAATGGAAGGTGTAATCGGCACTATTTTAAGACCTCAGTCAAAGAAAGATAAGTTAGTTATCTCAATTCATCTGCTTCAACGTTCAGTTGCAGTTGAAATGGATGAATGGGCTGTTAAAAAGACAACATAATATCATAACGAATTGTAAACATTCATTTATTTTTGTTACTGCTCATGTAACTTAGAGGGCGGAGCTGTATATAAGGGTCAATAGGGAGTGTTCATCTAAAAATTCAGATTCTGATCATCAGCATATAAGGATTCAGAAGAGAGATCCCCGGCCATTGGAGGATGAAGCATTGTAGAGAGATGAAAAGGCACTGAAGATGAAGATTGTCATTCCGAGTTTGACCCTTAGAATAAATTAAAATGCCATGAATAAATATCACTTGAACAGAGAAGACTTACAACAGGCAGTAATCCTTGCCGGCGGTCGTGGGACGCGACTAAAACCTCTCACCGATACTTTGCCTAAACCCATGATAAAGTTTCATGGCAAACCTTTTCTCGAATATTTGATTGAAAATATCCGAGAACAAGGAATTCGCAAGGTTTTACTTTTACTTGGATACCTGCCTGAAGTAATTCAGGAATATTTTGGAGATGGAAATTCGTTTGGCGTCCAGATTGAGTATTCAGTAACAGGTGTGGAAAACAGGACAGGAAAGCGAATGAAATTAGCCGAAAAGAAAATGGATTCTTGTTTCTTGTTAATGTACTGTGATAATTACTGGCCAATAAGAATCAAAGAGATGTGGAATCATTTTCTGGAGACTGATACAGAAGCTCAGATTTCAGTTTACACCAATAAGGATCAGTATACAAAAAATAATGTGCGAATAAACAATAAAGGTATGGTGATTTGCTATGATAGCACTCGATCCAGAAAAGACCTCCATGGTGTGGAGATTGGATATGCTATTATGAAAAAAAAGATTTTGGACCTCATTCCTGATGAAAATGTAAGTTTTGAAAGAACTGTCTATGCTGCTTTGGCTGAAACATACAAACTTTCCGCTTACGAGACCGATCATAAGTATTATAGTGTCGGCTCTCATGAAAGGTTATCCTTGACCGGATCATTTCTCAGAAGACGCCCTGCAATCATACTTGATCGTGATGGAGTAATAAATGAGAAACCGCCCAAAGCTGAGTATGTCAGGAAATGGGATGAGTTTAAATGGGTGCCGGGCGCCAAGGAGACAATACGTTTGCTGAGGTCTGCCGGGTATCTCATCATTGTAATCACTAATCAGGCTGGCATAGGGCGAGGTATCATGACTGAGTCTGATTTGTCGGATATTCATAGAAAAATGCAAGGAGAACTTACTGAAAGCGGCTGTTCAATTGACGCAATCTATTATTGCCCTCATGATTGGGATGATGGGTGTGATTGTCGCAAGCCAAAACCTGGAATGCTTTTTCAAGCACAAAGAGACCATAATGTTGATTTAACAAAAACCTATTTCATCGGTGATGATTCCAGAGATGAACAAGCAGGACATGCAGCAGGATGTAAAACAATACTTGTTTCTAAAGAACGACCTTTGTTAAATGTTGTGCGGGAAGAAATCCCCGGTGTGAACAACTGATATTTGTGAAAAGTGTTAAAGATCTTTCCTCATATACAATCGAGACCTTAAAGAATAACAAATAAGCAATACAAATCAAATCTTGTACTGACAGGGGGGTGTCCTTGTTCGAGCAAGTCCCACATTACAAACCAAACTCAAAGAAAAACTCACCAAAAGATGTGCACTTCCACTAACGCTTTCATTATCAGTCGGTCCGTTGGAAATGCATGAAAACCGTAAGCTCTCATCAAGAATGTAATTTCCGAATTCTTTTCAACTCTGCGAAAACACAACAGCTCTATTGAAAGTAATAGTGGAAGAGTATCATACCGAATAAATGGAGGAAAAATGGGTTTTTTTCGTAAATACTTTGATTTGATTGGACGTGGTATTGAATCCGTAGAGGATTCGTTATTTGATGATGCTGCTGAAAGAATTAAAGAGGTATCATCCAGTGGTAAAAAAATAATTATTGCAGGGAATGGCGGAAGTGCTGCAATTGCCAGTCATATTGCAGTAGATTTCACAAAAACTGCTGGAATTAGGGCAATAAACTTCAATGAAGCGGATCTATTGACGTGCCTTGCAAATGATTTTGGATATGAAAGGGTGTTTGAAAAAGCAATTGAGTTCTACGGGGATGAAGGTGATTTGCTCATAGTAATCAGCAGCAGTGGACAGTCTAAAAATATGTTAAACGCTGCAAAAAAGGCTAAGGAAATGGGCAATGGAGTAATCACGTTTTCTGGCTTCAGTGGTGACAACCCGTTAAAACAGTTAGGTGATCTCAACTTTTGGGTCGATAGCAAGGGTTATAATATTATTGAGATGACCCATTACATTTGGCTAGTGGCCATCATAGATCATATTGTCGGCAATGTTCAATATCAAGGCTGAGTAAGGAATGGAGTGTTAATGAAAGTCTTAGTGACAGGTGATGAAGGATATATAGGAACCGTATTGACTCAGATTCTGCGTGGAAAATCATATGAAATTGTTGGGTATGATACAGGCTTTTACTTAGCCTGTGAAATGTGTAGTTTTGATTCTGCTTATCCAAAGATTAGAAAGGATATTCGAGATGTTTCTTTGGACGATCTTCAAGGAATCGATGCAATTATTCATCTCGCTGCTCTTTCTAATGATCCTCTTGGAAAATTGGCACCTGATCTAACGGAAGAAATAAATCTGAATGGAACGATCAAACTGGCCCGTCTTGCAAAACAATCAGGTGTGAGTCGTTTTGTGTATGCTTCATCCCAAAGCATGTATGGTGTATCTGAAACTGATGATGAACTCGATGAAGAAAATAGTGAAAAGAATCCGCTTACCACCTATGCCAGTACAAAATGGGATGCTGAAGTACAACTGATGAAGATGGCTGATTCTGACTTTACTGTGACTTGTTTTAGGCTATCTACAGTCTTTGGGGTCAGTCCAAGACTGCGATGTGATATTGTTTTCAATAATCTGGTTGCATGTGCTTACACAACGGGAAAAATTGAAGTCAAAAGTGATGGAACTCCCTGGCGACCAGTCGTCCATGTGAGGGATGTTTGTCAG
>JAXHSZ010000518.1:0-5062 GCA_034190725.1 Thermodesulfobacteriota bacterium | reverse complement strand
AATGAATGCGACAAAGCATGGTTTTATAAAGAGCTGGGGTATACACCTGAAGAAAAAGTTGTCGGTGTTATTGCACAATTTATCCCAAGAAAGGGCCACCATAGCATAATAGAGGCGATTCCCACAATCCATTCCCATCTTCCGAGTGTGCGTTTTTTATTTTTGGGGAAAGGCCCCCTCAAGAATGAAATGTATCAATTATGTAAAAAGAAGAATATTATTGATTATGTCCACTTTGCCGGTTTCAGAAATGATCTTGAACGGATACTTCCCTGTCTTGATCTCGTACTCCACGCTGCAACTATGGAAGGGTTGGGTGTGTCACTCCTCCAGGCTGCCGCATCCGGTGTTCCCATTGTCGCCACTCGTGTTGGAGGTATCCCTGAAATTGTCAGGGATGGGGTGAATGGGCACCTGTTTGATCCAAACAATACAACTGATATGGTGGATGCTACACTTTCATTGTTACAAGATGAGAGCAGAGCGAAACACTTTGGAGAGGCGGGACGTCAAATTGTACAATCACATTTTTCAGTGGAAGCTATGGTAAAAGGAAATCTTGAAGTGTATAAATCAATCCTTTGAGGACATGAGTGTTTTTTAGATGCACTTTTATGAATAAACGTGTTCACGACAAACGATTTCAGGTTTTTCTGTTGAGCTCAATCCATAATCAGGGCGGTCAACAAACCGTATTTCCTGTATCTGGCCGGATTCAGGAATTTCCATTGTTCCATTCAATTCAAGATTTCTCGTTGATAAAAAATAGATTTTACCAGCTGTCTGTTGTCTGTCTTTCCTTTGAGCAAACGCAGAACCACCCAACAGAACGAGGTCACAAGAGATTGCTAAACCACGTGTCATCTTATCCACTTCAACCACTCTATCGCCCCACACCAGACTCCGATGTCCTGAATCACAATATATCAGACTATCGCCCCATTTTGATATATTGTGCGCATCATGCCCATTCACTTCCAAAATGTCTCTCTCCTTAAATTCAGTATCAAAGAGAGCGATCTGACTGCGCTTTCCTGTCTTCGATGTGGTATTATGATACATCAGGTACATATTATGACCATCATGGAATATGGAATTAACGTGACAATAGTTAGGAGAGTTTTTTCCATCTTTCAGTGAACCATTTACTTGTATCTTCTCAATTTTTCGAAGACCTTTCAGTGCAAAGGAATATTTGAGAACACTGTTCAGTGTATCTATGACGTACAATTCATTCTCGATGACATCTATCTGATGTATTGTGCGCGGGAGGAATGAGCGTTCTAATCGTAAGTCCACAATGTCATCTTCCTTGAAACAGAAACTGAGAATCTGCCCGATATATCGGTCCACTTTTCGATATGCATACCACCTTCCTTGATGGACGGTTATGCCGTAGAATTTACCTTGAACAAGACGATAAAGATTCCCCTTGCAATATAAAAAGAGACCGTTAGTACATCCGATCAAGAACACACTATCCGGGGAAAGGTCGCTTGAGAAACCAACATGTTCCTTTATGAGTGAAGCTCTGCCAAGAAATACATGTTCAAATATCTGCTTCAATACATGAGAAAATCCAACATGACTCATCTTTTATTACCGGAAACAGTTCAAAAGTGATTAAGAGCCACAAAGAAAGCCAATACGGTTGGTTCTCTTCTCAACGTATTGAAACACTCTGTGACGAATACAATGTAAATTTACAATTATCAAAGATAAAAAACTATTCTTGATGACATTGAGCAAGTATGTTTACGCTTCTCATCTCTTGAAGTGCTCTTTTTTGATAGGGGTTTCACAGTCAAATGAATATCCGAACATTTCAATATCTCTCCGGAAATATTCAGCAACCAGTTGCACTGTTTCTTCGTTGTAATATTCTTGATAATTCTTTCTTCCCTGAGCTTTCCTCTTATGGGGTAATTGCAGATCGGAAATACCAATCTTTTTACAGATATCAGAAAAATCATCGTAAAGATGTTCGTACCTGCCTATATAATCAACAATGATGTTCCCTTTTAAATCTATCAAGTAATCGGATTGTAACTCGATTGAGGTGTCGATGATATAGTGATACTTACGATCAGAATTCAGTTTCCACCGGAGGAATGTTTCAAAATCTTCAATCCCGTCGAGCAATTGAGGTCTTTCGCGGTTGATGTGATGATAGGAACTCACCTGCAAGTCCCAAGGGTTTCGCACGAATGCAAATTTAAATAACTCGTCAAAGAGCTCTTTGGGCAGCATCTCATACGCAGCAATTGCTTTAGCGTGGCGAGGAAGCTTGCAGGCTATACGATGATGAGTGAAACCACTGAGTTTGCTGCAAATAAATAAAGGGATTCGATAAGGATCAGCCCACTTATAATAATTGAGTGCTGATCTGATACTCGTTCCGCCTGTCTTTGCAATGTGTACGAACAGAAATTTATACCGTAAAGAAAGTAACATCTTCAAACAACCTTACTCATCCCGTGAAACTCTTACCGAGTTAAGATTTCATAATAACGTGAGGTACTTGCTTCAATAGTGTACTCGGATACTGCTTTGAGCATGGATTCTTTGGACGGTCGTGTTTTTTTCAGTGTTCGGAGAATGGCTTTTGAAAGTGAGATTGTATCGCCCATAGGCACCAATTCTCCGTATTTTCCTTTCGAGAGAATCTCACGGGGACCGCTGGGGCAATCTGTTGAAACAACAGGTATTCCAAGGGCTAATGCCTCAGTCAGAACATTGGGTGAGCCCTCCCAAATGGATGAAAGCACAAAAAGATCAGCTTTGCTTATATAGGCATAAGGATTCGCCACAAACCCCGGCATGTAAATATTTTCACTGATCTCCAATTCATCAGCCAAAGAAAGCAATGAGGCTCGATCTTTTCCATCCCCCAAGATAACTAAACGAGAAGGGAATTCTCTATTCACTTCTGCAAAAGCCTTTATCAATGTGGGAAAATCCTTTTGACGAGTGAGCCTGCCACTCCCTATTATAATCGGGAGATTGTGATCTGCAAACCAGGGATGATTCACGTTTTCATGGGAAAGATGCATCATATTATCGGTGATTACAGGATTAGGAACAATCTCCATCTTCTCACCTGAAACCCGTGTTATCTTCTTCATATCATTCGCCACACCATGAGAAACTGCGATAATTGAATCTGCCTTGGGATAAAGTATTCGCATGGGAATGTACCATGTTAATCGTGACAGAATATTTTTTCTTTTTATTGCTGCCGATACAGTTGTGCCCATTCGAACCACAATTCGGGTTTGCACACCAGCAATAAACCGTGCCATTATAACTGCCTGGTTTGCTCTATCCTTCGCGGCCAACATAGCGGTGGGTTGATTTTGTTTGAGATAACGTACAAGGGCGGGAATACAAGAAAAAGTATGTTTTTTCCCAAAATCTATGAGATTGAAAGATGCCTGAGTTTTCTTTAAATGTGGACTGTCCTTCTTTGCCAGAATGAGATCAACATTGCATCCTTTTGCACTCAGGCCCTCTGCCAGGTTTAAAATAATTCTCTCTACTCCACCTTGACCTGAAAATGAAGCGAAAATTGCTATTTTATGGTTATTTTCCATAATAAATCGTGTTTTGGAACTTATTTTCAGAAATACTACATAATAACGCCAAGATACTTTTCTGTTGCGTAGCTCACTTCGTATGGTTTTATAGCAGACATCAATATCTCTTTTGGCAACGGATTTTCGATGGTATGAATCATGGCTTCGGAGAGTGCGTCCACATCACCTACCGGAACAAGGGAACCAACCTGTCCATCTTGAAGGATCTCGCGGGGCCCACTGGGACAGTCTGTGGATACAGAGGGGACACCCAGTGATAATGCTTCGATCAGCACAACCGGTGAACCTTCACAATTGGATGTTAAGACAAAAAGGTCAGCCTGTTTCATATATGGATACGGATTTTGAATGAATCCAGGGAGCCATACATCTTCTTCAACCTTTAAATCAGCCGACAATCGAATTAAGTCATCCCTTTTGCGGCCCTCACCCAGGATAACCAACTTACAGGATCTTTCTCTTCTGACCAATGCAAATGCCTTTATCAGAGTGGAGAAATCTTTTCTGTCACTCAATTCCCCGACCCCTAAAATAATTGGAGTTTGATCATCTGAAAACCACGAATGGTCAATATTCTCGTTCGCTAAATTGTACAGTTCCTGAGATACAACTGGGCTATGTAAAATCCGTATCTGATCCCTTGACAGACCACTTATCTTGAACAGATCCTCTGCAGCTCCATGAGAAGGCACAATAACTGCTTCAGCCCATTGATATAAATAGTTATAGGAGAGATATTGAAACCATTTCTCACTCAAAGATCGTTGTTTTAGATGCACTGATACTGTAGTCCCTGTTCTTACGAAGACCTTTGTGGGAACTCCTGCCATTCTTACGGCCAAGAGAACCACTCTATTTACTCTGTCTTTATCACTGAGAATAGCATAAGGTTGATATTTCTTCATATATCTGATGAGCTTGAGAAGACTGGAATTGACATGAGATGTGCCAAGTTCAATAATATTGACGTTTTTCGATGAGGCCTCCATATAAGGCCCATGGTTCTTAATACGGAGAAGGTCTACTTTTATGTCTCGGGATGCCAACTCGTTCATAAGGTTTTTCATAACCCTGTCAACACCACTATGGCCGGATGTGGCAAGAAAAAAGGCAAGCCTCATTCCCGACGTACATGGATTATTTGTCATAGTTTCGCACCATCTTCATGAGAGCCAAGCATCACATCCATATACTCACGAGCGCTCTTATCAGCAAGAAATCTTGACACTCCTGACTGTAAAAAGGACCTCTCCGGAGGATTTTCAAGAGTGGAATATATGGCTTCAGCCAGACTCTTCGGATCTCCAACAGGTGTGAGTTTCCCATATACCCCATTTTGCAAAATCTCTCTCGGCCCCCATGGGCAGTCCGTTGACACGACGGGCGTGCCAACAGCTAAGGACTCAATAAGAACATTCGGCGATCCTTCCCTCAATGAGGAAAGAGCAACCAAAGCTGATCTTTTC
>JAXHSZ010000517.1:0-27481 GCA_034190725.1 Thermodesulfobacteriota bacterium | reverse complement strand
ACGTCTATTGGGTAGATCCAGGTCCTGGTGCCAATCATTTTATTCGGTTCGACAACCTTCCATGGAATGTCTGTCTGGAGATCGATATCAAATACGATGATGGTGTTTTCAATACAGGTGCCGTAAGAGCCAATGAAGATTATGTGGTAGCCAGTGACAGCATAGGTGCCTTTTTTATGCCTCTATAGTCACATGTAGATCTCATTCATTGAAGATTTTGGAAGTGTTTCCATATCAGTTCGAGTGAAAAGAGTAGCCTAAAAGCTTTTATATCGTTCTGGCTCCTCGAATTAACAAAACAAGACATTTTGTAACCGTTCAGCTTATTCAAAAAATCAGTCTCAACAATCATCGAACATTAATCCGATTCAAACGTGTATATCACATACACACAGCGCTGAGCCATTACAGTGTTCTTTTTTCAACCTGAAACCAGACACCTGAAACCTGTGAACCTGAACCAGTGAACGGTTACTTTCTTTATTCTATGGCCTGCCTGCATATCATTGAAGAGGGTGAATGAAAAATCGCTGTCTCCTTTTCAAAAATTCTAAAGGCTTCACACTGATCGAGATTGCCATTGTCATGGTGATCATCGGGACGCTGGCTGGGGCCGGTGTATCCATGATGGGATCACTCACCAGGCGGAAGGCGAGAAATGAGACCTTGGATTACCTCAAACAGGTGAGAGAGTCCTTAGTAAGCTTTACCAATTCCCAGGGAAGGCTCCCTATGCCCGACACCGACAACGATGGACAGGAAGACCCATGCACTCTTCCTGACTGTGTCGGTTCTTTACCATTTGTGGATCTCAATGTTAATCCACTGGACCCTTACAAAAGGGTACTCAGATATGAGATCAGCAATGTCCCTGAAGTCTTGATAACCGACAGACCAACAAGTTGCACCGAACTTCGAGGCTGGAACCCAGTATCGGCAAGCAGACCGCTCATTGTTGATGCGGATGATCCGGGTGCCACTCAAGTTGCTGTGGCTGCTATTCTTATCAGTTCCGGTCCCATGGATGCGGATGGTGATGGCAGTGTATTTGATACTGTCACAATAGGAATCTGGCAGGGAGATAATACCGATGGCGACCCGAATTACATTCGTCATCCACCCATAGATACTTTCGATGACCTCGTGATGTTTATCGGCGGTTTTGAGTTGTATCAAGGAATGGAGTGCAGCAGGTATGATTTGTGTTCAAACGGAATTACAATCCGGAATCAATCGGGGGGGATTCTTGGTTTTCAACAAAATGGCGGCGCCTGCTCACCGTGGCTGAACAATAATGATAGAGTCATCTTACCATTTGATTCGTATGAGGTTTTCACAGATGCAGGATGCGGAACAGCACATCCAGCTGAACCTTTTATGAATTACTCACAGCAAAAAGAAGAGGTGGATATTAATAATGACTGCTTAACGGGGATAAACGGTGGTGGTTTTGTTGACAGATAATGAGTGTTAATCCCGAAATGATACCCTTCTCATCAGTATGCTTTCCCCAATCCCCCAATAACATCATAAAGCGGCAGTAAGATAGAGAGCACAACAATCCCGAATATTCCTCCCAAAAGACCCATGGTAATGGGTTCAAATGCATTGACCATCGCCTGGACATTTCTTTTCACCTCATTGTCATAGTAGTCCCCCAGCCGACTGAAAGACTCACTGAGTGTACCGGTCAGCTCTCCGTTTCTGATGGCCCCCACAAGGAGAGGAGGAAATCCTTTTGTTTTGTCAAATCCGTCTGAGATTGTCTGCCCATGCTGGATCTCCTGGTGAGCAATAGCCAGCTGTCCTTCCAGGTAAGCATTCCCTAAGACACCCCCTTTGAGCATCTCAAATATGGTGTTTATGGCCATGCCTGATTCCATCAACACTGAGAAATAATGGCTCAGTCTGGCAATTGCTATCTTACATATGATCTGACCCATCAAAGGAATTTTCAAAAGATATTTATGAAAGACCACCTTCCCCTTTGTATTCCTCTGAAATGCATAGAATAATGCAACCAGGATCATTACTCCACCGAGTAACCACAACCAATTCCCCTGAAGAAAGAGGCTGACACCCAAGACGCCTTTTGTCATTCCAGGGAGTTTGACGCCCATTTCCGAAATCACTTTCACCATCTGTGGTAAAACATATCCCACCCAAACACCGACGACAACTAAAAGAGCCACCATAATGAAGGAGGGATAGATGGTCGCCCTTTTTATTGTTGATTTTAAATCCTCTCTCCATTCCAAAAAACCTGCAAGGTGTCCGAGAGATTCGGGAAGGGTTCCCGACTGTTCTCCCATCATCACAATATTTAAGTCAAGTTTTGAAAAGACATCAGGGAACTGTTCCATGGACTGATACAGAGAATTTCCATTTTCCACCGAGACCCTCACCTCTTCGATAACCTTCTTGAGCCTCCGGCAGGGGATCATCTTGATATTCTCATCCAGTGCCCCCAATATGGGAAGACCTATCCTGAGGGATTGGGCAAATCTATGGTACAATTCTATGAGAATCCGTGTTTTAACCTTCCCTTGAAAAAGGCTTTTGGTTGAACTCCCGGTGCGGGCCGGTTTGCTTTTAATAAGGGTCAGTCCACTCTGTCTCAGGCGTTCCTCCACGTCGGGTTCATTGAAAGCTACAATTGTTCCCCGTGAGAGTTTTCCTGTATCGTCTATGGCGTGATATTGATAGTTGGGCATCAGATTGCTACTCGAAACACCTCTTCAAGGGATGTGATCTGGTCGGCTGCCTTTCTCAAAGCCCCGGCGAATAAAGATCGCGTCCCACACTTCACAGCTACTTCCTCGATCTGGCTGGCCAGAGCACCCTTGAAGATCAGTTCCTCCACCTCTCGATTTACTTCAAGAACTTCAAAGATACCTATTCGCCCTTTGTATCCAGTATGATAACAACTTTCACACCCTTGAGGCCTGGAAAGTTGGTCAGGGGGCTCTATGCCGTTCTTATCAAAAACTTCCCTCTCTTTTGAATCAATGGGTTCAGTGGTAAAGCATTGAGGACACACCTTTCTCATCAATCTCTGGGCCACCACTATGTTCAGAGAAGATGCCAGGATATTTGAATTCACTCCCAAGTCCAGCAACCTGTTGATTGCAGAGGCCGCATCATTAGTATGCAGTGTTGAAAGCACCAGATGCCCTGTAATTGATGCCCTCAAGGCTAATTCTGCTGTTTCCTGGTCTCGTATTTCCCCCACAAGGATGATGTCAGGGTCCTGCCTCATGGCGGACCTCAGAGCATTCCCAAAGGTGAGGCCTGCCTTAGGATTTACTGCTGTTTGTCTGATTGTGGGAATGACGTATTCAATAGGATCTTCTATGGTCATAATACTGTTGAATGGTGTATTTATCTCCATGAGGGCTGAGTAGAGGGTGGTCGTCTTCCCCGAACCCGTGGGTCCCGTGACCAATATGAGACCATAGGGCCGTCTGATGGCTTGATTGAATCTTTCACGATCTTCTTTCTCTATGCCAAGGCCTGCCAACTCTCCCACAACCGATGTGTGAGCCAGGAGTCTCAAAACAACCGTCTCACCCATGTGAGTCGGGAATGTGGATACACGAAAATCAAGCTCTTCCACGCTCCCCTGATACTTGATACGCCCGTCATGGGGAATATTTGGATTGGCGATATCCATGTTCCCCATGATTTTATAACGACTTACAAGACCTGTATGCAACTTGATAGGCAATATATACTCTTGATGAAGAACACCATCCACCCGATAGTATACTCTCACCAGATTTATATCAGGGACAAAATGTATATCACTTGCCCCAAGGACATATCCTTTCTCAAGTAAGAGGTCGCCAAGCCGGATGGTCTTGTTTTCTGCATCAGCACCCTCTTCCGCCTCAGCACTGATTATCCTGTCGATATCGTTGTCAATGGAAACAGCCGTCTTGTAATACAGCTCTATGGACTTTGAAATCCACTTTTTAGGAGCCAGGAAAGTGGCAATTTGATTTCCGGTCATTCGTGTCAGATTATCTTTCGTGACCACATCAAAGGGGTTGGAAGTGGCGACTTTCAGGATGTTTTCCTCCAATTCAAAGGGGAAAACACCATGATCTCTCGCAAAACTTTCGGGTATTTGGGAGACCAATGTTGTATCGATACTGACCTGGCCGATATCAAGCATTCTCGCCCCGCTTTGCAGCGCAATGGCCATTTGCAACTGTTCTTCGGATATCCAGTCCAATCTGATAAGGACATCTCCAAGCATCACTCCGGTCTTCTTGGACTCGGAGACCGCTTTTTCAAGTTGAATCCGGTCGATGAAACCCATTTCAACCAATATGTCACCTATACGTTTTTTCATAGTCACTGCCTTTGTATTAATCTGATCCACCATTTCATGTTATTTTAACTGAAGAAGAAATCCCATTGCTTTACACATCTTAAATAGAGGACGTCTCTCATCCACTGCAACAGAAAAAGATTCTTGTGAGTTTCGAGCTTTCAACTTTACGCTTGTTCATTTCACTCATCTCATGAAAAAGCTCTGAAGAATTGACTCACACATTTTTTATTTGGTCTCTCTTACAAGATATGCCCTTAATGTACTGATTCTCCTTTGTGTTTCCCGTAACTGATCAGGTGAAGAAGGATTCTGCTTGACAAATTCTGTGTAGTATCTGAGGGCCTCCCCATATTTCTTACTTTTGTCATAGCACACTGCTGCATTAAAAAGTAAGAGGGGACAATCCACACAGATCTCCTCTGCTTTCTTGTACCAGAGAATGGCGTCATCCAGCTTGTCAATCTGACTGTATGCAATGCCACGGTGGACATATATCTCAAACCTGGGACCTTCGAGAAACTCCGCTTTTTCCAAGTGAGAGAGGGCACTCTGTGACCGACCCAGGCCTATTTCTGCTATGGCCAGGTTCAAGAGAACTTTAGGATTGTCAGGATCCATGTTCCTTAACCTTTCAAGAAGTGGGGAGGCTTTTGAGAAGAGAGAGGTTTCTATGTACGCAGAAGCAAGGTTGAAAATTGTTTCTCGGTGTTCCGGATTCTTCTTCAAAACTTCCAGATACATCTCGATGGCCTTTTCCCACTGTCCCAATCTGTGATAGCTGAGGGCTTTTTTATAGAAAGGTTCTTCTGTTTTATGAATGGGAACAAGTTTTGGTTCCTCTTTGAAGATGGATTCTTTTTCTTCTTTTTTAATTTTCTCTTGTTGAGTACCGTTTTTTTGTTTTATTTCTAAAGGTTCTTCTCCCTTGGAAATATGAGCGATTACGGATTCTCCCTTCCCAAGAGCTTTCTTCTGCGCCATTCTCTCATGCCTTTTTTCATTATTTTCCTGAGGAACGATTTTATTGACTTTTGAGGTGGTGGTCACCCTTGCACTCATATTCGACTGTAATGAGGACGACTTACGGTCCTTTTGAGTTTCCGACCTTGAGGGAGTGATCCTTGTTTTTGTTGTACTGTAACTTTTTGCTTTTTTCCTGTCTTTCTCCTTTTGTAGAGATGTGACCTCCTGTTTCTTCTTCTGTTTTTCATTATGAACACGAACTTGTTTCGAATTGTCTTTCTGAGTGGAAGGAGCATTCAGATTCGCAGACGGATTCCCTTTTTTCAAGTCTGGAGGAGAAACAACATGTGCAAGTTCGGCCTTATTGGAATTTCCATCCTTTTGAGGAGGGAAGATCTTGGCCTCACTCGTATGTGTGAGAGAAGGCTCCATATGAAAATACCGCCAACCATATATCCCTGCCAGAACCATCATAAGTAAAAGGATGGTTACAGACACCCCCAGGAATATTATTTTGTGCTTCTTTTCCTGTTTTTTCTCATCCGGGAGAGAAATGTCCTTTTTCCTTCCATTCAGTTCATCTTTGCGTTTTCTCAGGGCATCATTCAGTATGCTCATGCATAATCTCCATGGGGCAGTGTGTAACAACGTGAAATCTTACTCTATAGTACTTCACACCATCAAATCCTCCCTCTTTATCAAAATATGGTCAATTCCTGCGTTGGAAATCATTACGAAACAAAGTCTATGAAATCGGTTCAAAAAGAGCGTAACCAAAAACAACCATGAAACAAAAGACAATCAGGATCAACAACGGCAACCATTGTGCCATAATATTCTTTATGAAACCCTTGCACCCAATAGAGAAATACCCTCCATTAACCCTTCGATATCCTATCTCTTTCAAGGCTTTTCTTATATGAGTGGGTTCGATATTGAAATCATTTGCAACATAACCCGCCACAAGAGCATAGTCACAGATCCGGTTTATCAATCTGGGAATCCCACCGGAGGACTGATAAATTAATCGTACTCCCCTCCTTGTATACCGTATTCGTCCCTTATCACCGGCAATAAAAAGCCTTCTTGAAATGTATTGTTCAATTTCCCTCTGTCTTAAGAACTCCAAGCGGCAATTTATGGCTATGCGTTGCCTGAGTTGCCTCATTTCAGGACGATTTAAAATGTCTATGAGTTCCGGTTGCCCAACGAGCAGCATCTGAACCAATTTTGTCTTGTCAGTTTCCAGGTTTGACAGGAGACGAAGATCTTCCAGAGTTTCGAGGGACATTGTTTGCGCATCATCAATGATAATAACCACCGGTTTGGCTTCACCGGTGAGCAACAAAAAGCGATTCAAGCATTCGATGAGATCTTTTTTGCTTGCATTGGGGGGATAATCTATCCCCAGATCATCCAGAACAGTTGAAATCAGCTCTTTACCGGACAGGGATGGATTGATAACATAAACGGTCTCTGCTTTGCCTTCTAATGTATCCAATATGGAGCGGCAAATGGTCGTCTTCCCGGTTCCAACCTCACCAATGAGAAGAATGAATCCCATACGATTGGTTATGCCGAACAGGATTCTTTCTAACACACTCTGGTGGGTACTGGAAAGATAGAGAAAAGAAGGATCAGGTGTTATGGAAAAGGGCGGCTCTTTGAGATCATAGAAATCAAGATACATGTGATCAAATGTAGCTTGTTCATTACTACAGAGTCTGTCCACCCTATTGTCCATTTCAGAGACACCTTATATACAGGTGTCTGGAAGGCTGAGATACGTGTTCTGTTGATAATTCACTCAGTCCAAAAGAGAAGATGACCGGTTCTATTCAGGCTCATGAGTTCTATGGAATGAGAATTTGATTTGGCATCAAAGTGAGTATTTGCATAATCTGTGCCAAACCAATTCAGTGCAAAGCAATCCAATCTGAAATGAATCATGAGATTCATTTTTCAAAAAAAGCTTCTCTTTGCTTTTTATTGTAAGACTGTTTTGTTCCAAATTTGACAATATAATTCTGGCTTCCAGTCCTACTGACCCAAACATATACTCTATTTTGTACCTTCTTGTCGGATGTTATACATCATATGTTCTGTGCATAAAGGACATCCAAAGTACAGGGATCTCGGATACACAGTATGGAAATCCTTGAAACAACAGATTGATTGACAAGAGGCAATAAGTCATAAATGACTTTTTCCAAATGAAAGTCAACCCCTTGACGGATTGTCAAAAATATGTCATCCGAATGACACTGAAACCACTGGAGATGGGTAGGGATATTTGTGAATATGAATTTTACTTCTTTGTAAAAAGACCCTTTGCACCTTTTGGTATTCAGTCCGGAATTTTAAGTGGGAGGAATGATGAACAGGGGAGATGGCAGGTGTTTTGCTGTTGAAGTGTCTGTTCGCAGTCTTTAGGGATCGGGTATTATTTGAGTGGTATAAAATGGAAAGCTATCAGCAAGCTATAACGGCGATCAAATTTCAATGCATATGCTGTCTGAATGTCTGATTAAAATTTGATTGCCGTTGAAGCGACTCTTTTCAAAAGGCTCAACTGTAACGGAATCGGAAATAAATAGTGTTACGCTAAGACTTTGCCTTTGAGAATCGTTAAAAGGTGGGATGCGCAGACGATGAGTTATTTATTTCTGATTCCGGAGCAACCTTTTATCCCGAAAGACTCTTTCCCAATGCCTCCTTTCGACTGAGCTTGATCTTTCCGTTTTCATCTACGTGTAAGACTTTGACCAAGACTTCGTCGCCCTCTTTCAGCACGTCTGATACGTTTCTTACCCTTTCTTTGGACAGTTGAGATATATGGACAAGTCCGTCAATCCCGGGAAGGATCTCTACAAAAGCACCAAAGTTCGTGATCTTCTTTACAGTCCCCATATAGAGCTCTTCAACTTGGACTTCTTGGATTATTTCTTTGATCATTTCAATAGCCATATCACTGGAGGCACTGTCCATAGAGGCGATGCTTACCTTTCCTGAATCTTCAATATCTATCTTTGCCCCTGTTTTTTCGATGATCTGCCGTATGATCTTACCTCCTGGACCGATTACATCACGAATCTTTTCCGGATTGATCTCCATGGTTATTATCTTTGGGGCATACTCAGACAAGGACTTCCGAGGTTCTGCGATTGTGGCTTCCATCTTATCCAGTATGTGGAGCCTTCCCTCTCTTGCCTGCCCAAGGGCTTTTTCAAGAATGTCTTTGGTAACTCCATCTATTTTTATGTCCATCTGAAGGGCTGTGACACCATCCCGAGTACCGGTGACCTTAAAATCCATATCGCCTATATGATCTTCATCTCCCAGGATATCTGACAGAATAATAATATCCTCACCCTCTTTGATCAAACCCATGGCTATCCCCCCAACAGGAGTCTCGATGGGAACGCCTGCATCCATAAGAGACAGAATTCCCCCACAAACAGTAGCCATGGAAGACGAACCATTCGACTCCAAAACGTCGGAAACAAGCCTGATCGTGTAGGGAAAATCATCATTGGAAGGCAACACTTTGGTTATTGCTCTCTCTGCCAATGCGCCATGTCCAATCTCTCTTCTCCCCGGTCCCCTTAAAAACTTGACTTCTCCTACGGAGAACGGTGGAAAATTGTAATGAAGCATAAATGTCTTGTAATTGTCTCCAAAAAGGGACTCAACCTTTTTTTCATCCGATGATGTTCCGAGGGTCGTTGTTGCCAATACCTGCGTCTCTCCCCTCGTAAACAGAGCAGAACCATGCGCCCTCGACAAGATTCCCACTTCACATGTAATGGGCCGTATATCAGTGAACGACCTGCCGTCGATTCGCTTCTTCTCTACACGGCACATCTCTCGAACCATCTTTGCTTTTAATTCGGCAACAAGCTCTTTTATCTCTTTTTCCCTTCCCTCGTATTCACTCTCCAGTGTTTCCATAGCCTCATGTGCAATCTCATCAATCCTCTCATACCTTTGAAGCTTTTCAGGTATTCGTATCGCCTTACTGAGCTTCTCCTGAACAATATCTTTCACACTCTCCTTCAATTCCTGTTCTGTCTCGGAAGGGATGAAATCTTTCTTCGGCTTACCCGCTACCCTCTTCAACTCATCCTGAATTGTCAGAAGAGGCTGCATACACTCATGCCCGTACCATATGGCATCCAAAACAACATCTTCCGGGAGCATATTCGCCCCTCCTTCCACCATAACCACAGCATTTTTTGTTCCCGCCACAAAAAGATCCAGATCGCTTTGTTGTAACTGTGGGATTGTCGGATTGCAGATAAATTCGCCGTCAATCCTGCCCACACGTACACCCGCCAAGGGGCCCTTAAAAGGAATGGTGGAAATCTCTAAGGCTGCCGAAGCACCGATCATGGCCAGGGTATCCGGTTCATTGTCTTGGTCCGCCGATAAAACTGTAGCTATGATCTGAGTCTCGAAGAAATATCCATCAGGGAAGAGGGGTCGTATCGGTCTGTCAATAAATCTTGCGGTCAATATTTCCTTTTCGTTGGCACGACCTTCTCGTTTAAGAAAACCACCTGGTATTTTCCCTGCTGCATAAGACATCTCTTGATAGTCCACAGTGAGTGGCAGAAAGTCAACTCCTTCCCGTATCTTTTTGTCTGCTACAGCGGTTACCAATACGGCTGTCTCTCCGTACCTGACGAGTACGGATCCGTCTGCCTGTTTTGCCAATTTTCCTGTCTCAATACACAGGGTTCTTCCGCCTATATCTACACGAATGTCTTCTATCATTTATGATCATTTCTCCTTTACAAATAATAAAACTCACTGAGGTACAATAACTCTACTTTCTGATTCCGAGTCTCTTTATTACGGTTCGATACCGTTCAACATCATTCTTCTTCAGGTAGTCCAGTAATCGCCTTCTTTTGCTTACAAGCTTCAGCAATCCGCGACGTGAATGGTGATCCTTCTTATGCACCTTAAAATGTTCCGTAAGGTATTTTATTCGCTCACTCAATAAGGCAATCTGGACTTCAGGAGATCCGGTATCTGTATCATGAACCTTGAATTCTCCTATAACATCTTGCTTTTTCTGAACGTCTAACATCACCCAAATACTCCCTTCTAAAAAAACATGACAGTTTAATATGAGGATCTGTCATGAAAAAATAGTCCCACCAACAATTTTCACAGATCCTTTCAGGCAGTGCTCATCCATAAATGGCTCTTTTCCGCAATCTCTGCATTAGACTCGGATGCGAGGGCACATTGCAGTGTGACCCGAGTTGTACAACGTATTCCTATGGTTAAAATATTCACCTTCCCTGACCCTGCAAAAATATTTCATTTCTGGATGGACACTAGGTATTAAAAACTCTAATGAGTCTACACGCCGTTTCCTGCCCACATATCTCATTGGTCAACGGGTAATTTACCAATGACTCAGCCACAGCAATCAGGTCATCCTTAAAAGAAGTAATCCTTAACTTTTCACCAGCCTGTAAACGGGAGAGAGAAATATTTTGTAAATCCCTCAAAAGGATCTGCTTGCCTTGTTTTATCTTTCTTTCCATGTTGTTATTTACCTTTATTTGAGAAAGATTATCCAATGCCTTGTCCATCGGGATCACATGTTTCTCTATTGCACCTTTCTTGACCGATTCTTCAACCTCCTGTATCGTCAAAGCATCTTCGATGCGAAACTTACCACTCCTTGTCCTTCTCAGTCTGACCAAATGGGCCCCACAACCCAAATTCCTTCCAATATCGGCACACAGTGTCCTGATGTATGTACCTTTTGAACACGATACTGCAAAGGAAACATAAGGGAGATCAATCGCTGCAATTCGTAAACTGAATATGATTACAGTTCTCTCTTTGTTTTCAACCTGCACACCCCTTCTGGCCAATTTATAGAGAGGAACCCCTTTGTGCTTTAAGGCTGAAAATGCCGGCGGCTTTTGTTGTATACTCCCGACAAACCTGTCAAATACATCGATAATTTCATTTTGATTCTCTGGAATTCGGTCAGACTCTGCAATCACTTCACCAGTGACATCCTGGGTGTCTGTCTCTATTCCCAGTCGCAAACCCACTTCGTATTCTTTATCATCATTTATGAGAAACTGAACAGTCTTTGTTGCCTCATTCAGACAGACGGGGAGAACCCCTGTGGCCAAGGGATCAAGAGTTCCTGTGTGCCCCGCTTTTTCAGCACGAAGCTGCCTCTGTACCTTCTTTACCACACTGTGAGACGAGATACCAGAAGGTTTATCTATCACCACAATACCATTCATGCTCTCAATCCGACTCCCTGTCCTGAATGAGTGCCCATCCAGAAATGAAATAATTTTTTCAAGGTCAAGAAAGACGAAATTTTTCGACCTGTGCGGTTATGCAAGGTTGCGGTAAGCGGTAAACTTGATGCACCGTACAGGTTGAAAATGTTAACCACAGGAATACATTAACTCAGTAGAGGCACATTGTGATGTTCCCTTACTTCTGAGTTTGACATAGAGATTGTGGAAAATACCCTTTTATGGATACGCATGCATGAAGTCCTATTGAACCAACCTCTTGTTGATGGCGTTGAAAACCTGTGCCTCAACTTCTGGCAGGTTCCCCCTGATGATACATCCGGAAGCCTTCGCATGTCCACCTCCTCCGAACTCCTTTGCAACATCCGCCACATCGACTCTTTCACTAGAGCGAAGACTTACCTTATAATGATCCTTTGAAAGCTCCCTGAACAAGACCGCCACTTCCACACCTCGAATAGACTTGGGATAATTCACCATGTTTTCCGTAAGATCAGGTGTGGCCCCGGTTGCCATGAGCATGGGAAGGGATACCTTCATAGAACCTATCCTTCCGTTGTCAAGGATTTCCAGTGTATTCAATGCCGATCCCAGTAATCTGAGTTTGGAAACGGACTGTCTCTCATAAACCTCCTCAGCCACAAAAGAGGGATTCACACCCTTTCTCACCAGCTCACTTGCAATCTCTAAGACCTCGGCACTGGTATTTGAATAGCAAAAAGCACCGGTGTCGGTCAAGATACCGGTGTATATGTTTGTAGCGATCTCTTGGGTGATCCGGACAGGGATGTCCTTGATAAGGCCATATATAATCTCTGCGGTGGAGCTGGAATCAGGATCAACCAAGACGAGGTCCCCAAATCCGTCATTTGTTTTGTGGTGGTCGATATTGATTGTCTTTTTTATCTCTTCGATCTTTTTTGCATCCTTTCCCAAGCGACTCAAGTCGGCACAATCCAGGATAACTGCAACATCAAAATGGCAAGGATTATTCACCTCATACACAATCGCATCACTCATAGGAAGAAATCGTAAATTCTCGGGTATGGGGTCCTGATTATAGACCGTCACCTCTTTTCCAATGGTCTTTAGGGAAATTGCCATAGCAAGGGCTGAACCTATTGCATCTCCTTCCGGATTCATATGTGATGTAACCAGAAAAGCTTTTTCTGTCCTCATTGTATCGAGTATCCTTGCTCTCATTTCACTCATCAGAGGCAGATCCCTTTAACTCTTTGAGAATGCCGTTGATGTGGCTTCCATACTCTAAAGAACGATCAAATTTAAAGACAATATCAGGAATATAGCGCATCCGTAATCTCTTGCCAAGTTTCCTTTTGATAAAGCGTGATGCGCTGTTAAGCCCTTTCATAGCCTTTTCCAATTCCATTTCACTTCCAACCATACTGAAGAAAACCTTTGCCGAACGGAGATCATCACTCACTTCAACATCTGTAATTGTTACAAAACCGATCCTCGGATCTTTGACTTCTCTTAATAACATCCTGGCTATCTCTTCTCTGAGAAGATCAGAAACCCTATCAGCTCTTTTGTATTCCATTACAGATCTCCAGATTCACATGGTATGGATCTGTAAAGGAATAACTCATGTCTATCCAGAAATGAGATATTTTTTGCAAGGTCAAGGAAGACGAAGATTTTAACCGCAGGAATACATTGTGTATTTTGAGGATTAAAATCTGAGTCTGACGCAGAGATTGTGGAAAATAGCCATTTATGAATGAGCACTAACTATCACATCTGTGCATCTCTTCTTCAGGCCATCTCTGCCCGATCCTCAAACACAAAATCCTCGAAATAAATTCGACTCCTTCTCTGGTTTGTGTTTTCGGATTGAACGAAACTGACCTCAATCTGAGCCCCCATATGCAAAAGTTATTTCTTTGCCGACCCTATACGTTTCGATATGTATTATTGTAATTGTTTTCCGATTAAAATTTGATTGCCGTTGAATCGAAGCGACGCTTTTCAAAAAGCTCCTTAGAAACTTGATGCAAAAAGCAAATTTCTTTCATGCATAACCCTGAATAAAAGTGCCATGGTCATTGGCTCAACTGTTACATAGATATCAATAATCGAGTATCTCTATCTCTGAATCGAGTATTTCCACAAGGTTTAAGTCATCAATGAAGTTCATGACTTTATCCAGAGAGGAATTGACATGGCTTTTTTCGTTTCCTACAATACAAAACCCTACCTGAGATCTTTTCCACTTGTCATTATCCCCCACTTCTGCGATAGATACATTAAACTTCTCTCTTACTCTATTGAATATCCTTTTTAAGACTCGACGTTTCCCTTTCAATGAAGAGTTTTCGTGTAATATGAAATCGAGATGACAGATACCGATGACCATCTGAAAAGCCTGCGGGAAGTAATTTGATATGAATCACAGTGTTGGTAAAACCTCTTCGTATGTGTAAGATTCAATAACGTCTTCAACCTTCACATCGTTGAAATTTCCAATTCCTATTCCGCATTCGTAGCCCGACTGAACCTCTTTTACATCGTCCTTGAATCTCTTCAGTGATATTATTTTTCCCTCATGAATAACCACATTATCCCTCAGCAGACGAGCATTTTCACCTCGCACAATCTTTCCATCAAGGACGTAACTCCCGGCTATGGTACCTATCTTCGATATATTGAACGTATCTCTTACCTGTGCCCTTCCCAATATCTTCTCCTCGTATTTTGGCTCTAAAAGCCCCTCCATAGCTTTCTTCACATCGGATATCACTTCATATATCACGGAATAAAATCTGATACTGACCTTCTCCTTTTCAGCAATCTGCTGAACCTTCAGGTCCGATTTCACATTAAAAGCGACAATTATGGCATCTGAGGCTGATGCCAACATGACATCGGATTCTAAAATCCCACCCACGGAAGTGTGAATAATATTGACGTTTATGGAATCAGTGCTCAACTCTTCCAACGCCTTCATAAGAGCCTCGATTGAACCCTGCACATCTGCCTTAAGAATTACCTTTAACTCCTTGATTTCCTCCTCTTGCATCTTATCGTACAATTCTTCCAGAGTGATCTTTTTCGCCTTAGCCAGTTCTGATTCTCTCTTCTTTTGCTGTCTGAGCATCGCCACCTGTCTTGCTTTCTTCTCGTCTTCCACTACAATAAAACTGTTGCCCGCCTCTGGTACTCCGGAAAGTCCTATCACTTCAATAGGTTGAGAAGGACCTACTTCAGTCTCTCTCTCGCCCCACTCATTGATTAAAGCCCTTATTCTTCCAAAGTGGACACCCACCACAAAAGGATCACCCACCTTGAGAGTGCCTTCTTGAACGAGCACCGTAGCAACAGGTCCGATACCCTTGTCTAATTTTGCTTCAATAACAACTCCCCTGGCTGGTTTTTTGGGATTTGCCTTGAGTTCCAATATCTCAGCCTGCAAGAGAACAAGTTCCAAGAGGTCATTTATCCCTTGCCTTTGTTTTGCAGAAACTTCTACGAAGATCGTGTCCCCCCCAAGTTCCTCAGAGACCAACTCATATTCCATGAGATCCCTCTTGACCTTCTCTGGAACAGCATTCGGCTTATCAATCTTATTGACAGCCACCATCAGTGTAACATCTGCAGCTCTTGCGTGGTTTATGGCTTCAACTGTTTGGGACATCACTCCATCATCAGCAGCAACAACAAGAACTACTATATCGGTAACATTGGCTCCTCGAGCCCGCATTGATGTAAATGCCTCATGACCAGGCGTATCTAGAAAAACGATATCTCCTTTGGGAAGGCTTACATGATATGCTCCTATATGCTGAGTGATCCCACCTGCTTCTTTGCCTATGACATTTGTCTCCCGTATGGCGTCTAAAAGAGAAGTTTTGCCGTGGTCGACATGACCCATCACAGTCACTACCGGTGGCCTGTGAACCAGTTCTTCAGGAGCGTCTTCCTTCCTTTCCAGGATCTCTTCTTCAATTGAAGTACTCTCGATAGCGTAGGAAAACTCACCGGCGATTAAAGATGCCGTATCAAAATCAAGAGGTTGATTAATCGTCGCCATTGTTCCAAAGTCCAAAAGCTTTCTGATCACCTCGTTTGCCTTAATTCCCATTCTTTTAGCTAATTCACCAACGGTTATGGTATCTAAGATTTTTATCTTTCTCTTTACGGCTTTTGGAATAGTAATCTCTGTCTTCTTCTCGATCTGTGGAGTGGGTTTTGGGAGGGGCTTCCTTCGATTCTTACCTCTTTTGGGTTCAACCTTAAGGTTTTCAACCTCATCAGAAACTCTTCTAAAATCAACATCTCTTCTCTTGTATACCACCTTCTTTTTGGCAGGTCTTTGGTACACTTCAGTCTTTTCTTCTTTCTTCACCACCTCTTGAGCAGACTTCGGCTTCTTTATCTCTTCATGTGGTTTCTTCTTAACGGGTTCCTTCGACGGCTCTTCCTTTTTTTCCGTCACAGGTATTTCAACAACGGGTTCAGGTGCTTTCAATTCCGGCTTGGCTTCTCTCTCAACAACAGGTCCTTTCTTTTTCTCAACCTCAGGGGCTATTTTATCCTTCTCTGATACATCTGATATGGGTTCTTTGTCTTGAGGTGGTTCAGTGGCCTTGGCTTCGACTTCTACCGGTTTCACTTCTTTTTGTATCTTTTTCTTCCTTCTCCTGATAATCGTGGGTTTTATTCTTTTTTCAACGATTTCTTGAGTTTTCGCGGCAGAGATGCGATCTTTAATCCCCTGAACTTCTTCGTCATTGATGGAACTCTGATGGCCCTTCACAGTTATATCCATATCTCTGAGTTTAGAGATAAGGTCACTGCTTGTCATCCCCAACTCATGAGCCAACTCGTATACTCTCACCTTCGCACCCCCTGGAAACTACTCGACCTGTTCATCATGATCTTCGGCCTTTCTCTCTTCATCTTCGGCTGTATTCTTTTCCGCAATCTCCCTGTTCTTTTCTAATTCCTTCTGTTCTAGATATTCCTTGGCAGCCTTCTTGAGTGTACTTGCTTTCTTCTCACCGATACCCTCTATCTTGGTAAGTTCTTCAATATTCGTGCTCACTATATCCTGGGCGGAAAAGAAGCCTGAATTGTATAAAGCATCTGCCGTTGAGTCACCAATCCCCGGAATATCTATGAGAGATTTGTATATTTCTTCAGTAATCCCAGCAACTTTGGATTCACTCTTGATATCTATCTTCCACCCTGAAAGCCTCGCAGCCAAACGGACATTCTGCCCCTTCTTGCCTATGGCTAAAGACAACTGATCGTCTGCAACTATAATTTCCATTGTTTGGGCCGCTTCATCTATGATCACTTCAGAGATTTCTGCGGGAGCCAGTGCATTACACACAAATTTTGCAGCATCTTCAGTCCATGGTACAATGTCTATCCTCTCTCCACTCAACTCCTGAACTACACTCCGCACCCGGGAACCTTTCATGCCGACACATGCACCAACCGGATCAACATCAGAATCCTCTGAGTAGACAGCTATCTTCGCCCTACTCCCAGGTTCTCTCACAGCCCCTTTCACTTTCACAATTCCCTCATAGATCTCTGGAACTTCAAGTTCAAAAAACTTTATAAGTAATCCCGGGTGGGTCCTTGAGAGAATAATCTGGAGCCCCCTGGGTGACTTGACAACATCCACCACATACGCCTTGATTCGACTTCCCTGATGATATGTCTCCCTTTGTATCTGTTCTTGTGGAGGAAGCACAGCTTCAGTCCTTCCCAAATTCACAATGATGTTTCCTCTGTCAAAACGATGAACGATTCCATTCACCAATTCTCCCTTACGGTCTTTGTAGTCATTGTATATAATCTCTCTCTCGGCATCTCTGACTTTTTGGATGATAACTTGCTTCGCTGTTTGGGCTGATATTCTGCCGAATTTATGAACATCCATCTTCATTCCAAGACTGTCGCCTATCTCCGCTTCAGAGTCCAGTTCCAGAGCTTCTTCCATTGATATCTCTAAATCCGAGTCTTTTACTTGTTCCACTACGGTCTTGAATTCAAAGAGTTCAACTTCACCCAGCTCCTCATTGAAATGTGCTTCTATTTCCTGATGGGCTCCAAACTTCTTTCTGGCTGCCGTGAGCATAGCGGTCTCGAGGGCTTCTATGAGTATCCCCCTGTCAATACCTTTTGTCTTTCCAACCTCGTCTATTATTCGGGTCAGATCTGAAATCATTCTATAGTCTCCGATTTCTTTATGCCATGTGCTTCAGTTTAAAACTCATACTGCAAATTGGCTTTTTTTATATTATTGAAAGGTAAAATGACAATTTCATCTTCCATCTCAATTCGTATGACCCCTTCACGATTGTCTAATAGCCTTCCTTTAAAAGTCCTCCTCCCTTCAATGGGATTATGGAGCCTTAGTTGAACCAGTTTACCCCTGTATCTCGTAAAATCATCTTCACTTTTCAAAGGTCTGTTGAGCCCTGGAGAGGAAACTTCAAATGTATACGGATGTGAAATCAGATCATTCACTTCTATGAGTTGCCCTACCTGCTTGCTGATATCAGAACAATCATCCAGGGTTACTCCTCCCTCTTTGTCAATATAAAGCCTGAGAACCCAGCCTCTCCCTTCTCTCCTATACTCAACATCTACGAGTTCCATACCCTCTTCCAAAATAACAGGTTCTGCAATCATTTTTATGGATTCCAACATATCGACAGGCATCGCTAAACTCAAATTTAATCTTACAACTAACGATTTCCATATATCAAATTTCACTGCGTTATCGACTGGAATCCTCGACGACGTACCACAATGTACGCCTTACTTGGATTCTTCCCTCTGGCCTTGTGAAATGTAACATCTGAAAATCTCTATACTGTATTAACAACAAAAAAAGTGGGCTAAAAGCCCACTTTCCTAGTGAACTTCCCAAATAAATACAAATTACCACAAAATTTCAGAATTTGCAAGAGAAAACCCCTTGTTTCAACAAAAGTGATTATCATCAAAATCTCTCAGGAAGATCTTTGCTATATTTTCAAAAAGTACCATATACCTTGAAAAAAAACCTTCTCTCAGTATCACTCTTTGGATGAATGGAGCGGGCAACGGGACTCGAACCCGCGACACCAAGCTTGGGAAGCTTGTACTCTACCAACTGAGCTATGCCCGCATCTTCCAAGATTCATAATGTGTTAATTTTAATAAATTACTAAGATTTGTCAACATTTTTTTCATTCAGATAAAAAATATAGACCAGCGCGGTTGAATTGGGCTGCTTTATGCGACGGCTCCTGTTTCGTTTGCTTCTTATCCGCAAGAACCTGGCCAATATCTGAAAGACATACACAGGTTGCAATCCTATTACACATACAACTGTATAGTAGCCTGTAGCTCATAAAAAGCAAACGAAATAAGAAGTCTACACGCTATGAACATGGTCACCGTGCAGATCGAAAAATATTGACAACTCGCTGTTCTGTCCGCTAATATTGACTGTAACTGCTCACAGTTCTTATCATCAAGCGGACAAATGGGAATCATTTAAAATAAAATAAAAGTAACCATTCATAGGATTCAGGGTTCACAGGTTTCAGGTGTCTGGTTTCGGGTTTCAGATTTAAGAAAGAACATAGTGACAACAAAGAGCTGTGTGTATCGAGAGGACTCTGAGATCGAAAAAAGCTCTGATGCCTGAGCGAAGAGTGTATTTTTAGTCTTTCTCTCTCCTGATATCTGAAATCTGAAACCAAGATTGGAGCCTTCGAAGTGGTAAATTTCGACCACATAATAGAATCAGTGCTCATACCTGTGAATGGATACAAACAAACATAACAGGAGGCATGTCAGGATGAGAAGTGATTTAATGAAGAAGGGTCTTGAAAGGGCTCCTCACCGTTCCCTTTTCAAGGCAATGGGATATACTGATAACGAAATATCTCGTCCTATCATCGGAGTTGCGAATTCTCAGAGCGAAACGATCCCCGGGCATATACACTTGAGAGATATTGCAGAGGCCGTGAAATCAGGTATCAGATCAGCCGGAGGGACTCCAATTGAGTTTTCTACAATTGGAGTGTGCGACGGGATAGCAATGAATCATAATGGTATGAAATACTCTCTGGCCAGCAGGGAACTTATAGCAGATTCTATTGAAATAATGACTTATGCTCATCCATTCGATGCATTAGTGCTCATACCCAATTGTGACAAGATTGTACCTGGGATGATCATGGGAGCTTTACGGTTGAATATTCCATCGATAGTGGTCAGTGGTGGCCCAATGCTCACGGGAAAGATAAATGGTCAGAATATTGACCTTATCTCGGTATTTGAAGGGGTGGGGAAGGTCAAGTCCGGAAAAATGACTGATGAAGAGCTTAAAGAACTGGAGGACAAGGCATGTCCCGGTTGCGGATCGTGTGCGGGTATGTTCACTGCAAACTCAATGAACTGTTTAACAGAAGCACTGGGGCTTGGCCTTCCTGGAAACGGCACAATTCCGGCAGTCTATGCGAGCAGAAGGAGACTTGCAAAGGCTACCGGTGAAAAAATAATGGAACTCCTTGAGAGAAACATCAGGCCAAGGGACATTGCCAATCTCTCCGCTTTCAGAAATGCCATTGCAGTGGATATGGCTCTTGGTTGCTCTACCAATACTGTTTTGCATGTTCCTGCACTAGCCCATGAGGCCAAAGTGAACTTGAGTCTTGATGTCTTCAATGAGATAAGCAGCAAAACACCTCACCTTTGCAGCTTGAGTCCTGCCGGCCCCCATCGTCTCCAGGATCTCAATGAAGCAGGCGGTGTCCCTGCTGTGATGGCAGAACTGGTGAAACTGGGTGTATTGGAACTGGATGTGATGACCGCTACTGGTAAAACTCTGAAAGAAAACTTGGAAGGTGCGCACGTTATGGACAAGAGTATCATAAGAACCATTGACAATCCCTATCACAAAGAAGGAGGTATCGCCATACTGAGAGGCAATCTCGCGCCTGATGGAGCCGTCGTGAAACAATCTGCAGTTGCACCGGAAATGTTGCAAAGTCAGGGGTGCGCAAGGGTATTTAATTCCGAAGAGGAGGCCGTGGAGTCCATCCTTGGGGGAAGAATACAGTCTGGAGATGTAGTTGTAGTGAGATATGAAGGCCCCAAGGGAGGGCCTGGAATGAGAGAAATGCTGACACCCACCTCTACCATAGCGGGTATGGGATTGGACAAGGAAGTGGCTCTCATAACAGACGGGAGGTTTAGTGGCGGAACAAGAGGAGCTGCCATAGGCCATATATCTCCTGAAGCTGCAGAAGGAGGGTGTATTGCCCTTATAGAAGATGGAGATAGGATAGAAATAGACATCCCGAACAAAAGACTCACATTAAAGGTCAGTGACGAGGAGATTGAAAAGAGGAAGAGAAACTGGAAACCACCTGAACCCAAAATCAAAGAGGGATATGCGTATAGATACTCAAGACTTGTCACATCAGCCAGTACTGGCGCAGTTTTTAGAGAGGACTCCTGAACGCATCCTTTGATACGATCTTCTTGATTTCCCCTTCAAAGAGAACAATAACATCGTCAGCGATTCGATATGTCTGATTTACATCATGTGTGGTCAGTATTACGGTAGTTCCGTACTTATGGTTCAGTTCACCTATGATTCGTTCTAAGGCTTCAACATGGATATTATCAACGTTGGTAGCGGGTTCATCAAGGAACAAAACTTCCGGATTGAGAGCAATTCCTCTGGCAATGGCTACCCTTTGGGCTTCTCCACCGGAAAGCTCTCGGGCCCTTCTCCTCTCAAAACCAGCTAACCCAACTAAGTCAAGGCATTCGGAAACCTTTTCCTTTTGAACATTCTTATTCATACCACGAACTTTCAAACCATACGCTACATTCTTTTCCACTGTAGTATTAAAAAGGAACGGATTCTGCAGAACCACAGCAATCTCTCTTCTGAGTGCCAGTTCATCATTCAATTGACTACTCACTTCCAACCCATTGAATATGATTCTTCCTGACGAGGGTTGAACAAGAAAGGACAAGATTGTGAGAAGAGTTGTCTTCCCAGACCCATTGGGCCCAATGACACCATGGATCAGCCCCCTCTTGATTGTCAGGTGAGGGATGTCCAACACCTTCTTCCCATTATAGAATTTGGTCAAATCTTCAACGATAAATTGATAGCTGTCCATCGTTGCCCTCGGTGTCGGATTGAAAGAGTTTCAGAGCGAAAGATCTTATTTTACTCCCTATTTTTCGTTCAGACACTGAATACGTATTGCCATTAACCTCGTCTTCCCTGCAACCAGTGTAAAAAAATATTCACAAGAAACGCTATCGTAAGCAATAGAAAACCCAATGCCAAGGCGAATGCAAAGTCGCCCTTGGCAGTTTCCATGGCTATGGCAGTTGTCATTGTTCGTGTGTATCCTCTTATGTTCCCGCCCACCATGAATGCACATCCCACCTCAGTGATCACCCGTCCAAATCCGGCAATTACTGCTGAAATCAAAGCGAATCTTGCCTCGGAAAGGACAGCCTGGGCCACTTGAAACCTATTTGCACCCAATGAAAGAGCAGTCAATCTTACCCTTGGATCAATACCCTGGCTGGCAGAGATGGTCAGAGCCACAATAAGAGGTGCTGACAAAATAAACTGACCAATCACCATTGCCCACGGAGTGAACAATAACCCTAAGAATCCTAAAGGTCCCTGCCTGGAGATGAAAGCGTAGAGCAAGAGTCCAACCACCACAGTCGGAAAAGCCATCAAGGTATTAAAGATCGTAATGACAACTCGCTTCCCCCAGAATGTTCCTGTTCCGACAATAAAACCTAAGGGGATCCCCACTAAAGAAGCAAATATTGTGGCTATTGCCGACACCCTTAATGAGAGCAAGGCTATTCCTAATACTTCTCTGTCCAGGAAAAAGATCAGCCCACATGCCCTGAAGATGCCTCCTGTTATATAATCCATTCAATCCCCATTGAGTATCTGAACGAATAGTCATATTCATGCAAAATTCGAATAAAAAATAGAATTTTCATTCAGACATTATCGAAAAAGGCCTGCAAAAGATCTTAAGGATTGGGGACAGCAACGGGTGTAAACAAAGGCTTTCCAAACTTTTGCTTCCCGAATTCCTTTATGATCTTTTGACCTTGCCTCGATGTCATCCAACCAATAAGTGCCATAGCTTTCACATAATTCACATGACGATGCTTTGACGGATTGACGGCAATGATGCCATACGGATTAAAAAGGAGAGGATCTCTATAGAAGAGAATGGGAAGACCTATCTTCTCCTTCTGCAAGAAAGCAAGATACGTACCCCGGTCGGTGAGTGTGTATGCCCTCTTCTCGCCAGCAATCATCAATACCGCTCCCATGCCTTTTCCCGCCTCCAAGTACCAACTTCCCGACGGCTTTATGTTGTTTATTTTCCATATTGACTTCTCCTTCACATGGGTGCCCGAGTTATCCCCTCTCGATATGAAGGTGGCTTCTTTCATTAAAATCCTTTTGAATGCTTCGGCAGCGGTCTTTGCTGTGCCAACATTCGCATCATCAGATTCCGGTCCGATAATCACAAAATCATTGTACATCACATCCCTCCGGTTTACACCATGTCCATCTCTGAGAAATTTGTCTTCTAAAGATCGGGCATGCACCAATGTGACATCCACATCCCCGTTTTCTGCAAGTTTCAAGGCCTTGCCAGTACCCACAGAGATGACATTCACCCGTGTATTGAATGCCTTTTCAAAAGGTGGGAGAAGGACATGGAGTAATCCGGAATTCTCAGTGCTTGTGGTGGTGGAGAGCCGTATCCGCTCATCCGCAACTGCCAGAGAAAACAATCCAAAAATTACAACAACAACAAAAGCCAAATTCAGTAGTTTCTTCATACTTTACCCCCTTTAAATAAAAAAGCCAGCACCTTGCCTGGGAAAGAGGTGCTGGCTATTACTGCCTGTTTACACGCCTGGTTTCTCCTTTCCAAACACGGGAGGCATGGCCGTTTCCAACCATACCCATTGCCCACCCACCATAGGCCGATACCCTTAGGGAAGAAGGGTCGGAGATCCTTTTATGAATTGTTTAGGTTATAGTCTCTTGTCTTTCGTAGCCCCTAAACCTTGTGTACAGTGTTGACTTCAGAACAGCTTCCATAGAATTTTGAAATCTGTTCATTTCCGATTACGTCATCTCCCGTATGAACAGGATTTTTGATGGTACCATTTTCTGACAAAAAATAAATAATACCAAAAAAACATTTCATGTCAATAAGAATATTCACGAAATACATTCATTTTTAGCATTCTCTTCATAGTATCCGTTCACGGCTATCAGTTCACAGTTACCAGTCCATTAAAACAGAAGGAAAAGGAAAATTATGGGTGTTCCTTTTGAAGATTGAGAAGCCTTGAACAATTGAAAATCACTTTTTCAGAAATTGGAATCGATACCAAATATGCTTACACCGTTTATAAAACCTAAACTGAGCGATTCTTTCCTACTACAAGGCCGTATCTCACTGAATATGAAGTAAAAAACACTTCGAACCGAACTCACTGAAGGATTGGCTTCACTTTCGTCCGCTTCGAATCGTTTTTTTCTCTATATTCAGCAAGCTACGTCCTCTCGCTACGGAAAGAATCGCTCAATTTAGGTAAAATTTATTTCATTGAAAAACCGTGAACCGTAAACCGGTAACCGCAAATGGCACCCTTTATGAAAACACATTTTCTCAAAAAATATCAGCATGGAGAGTGACATCATCTCTCTTTTCTCATCGATTTATTCATGTACCAAATCGAACAAGGCAATTGTTTACTACATCTAAAGCCTTTTTTTGCAGTGTAAGAGCAAACTTGTCTTCACGTTTCAATGCATCGTCAAAGGCTGAGAGAGTGTCGTAGTAGAGGTTCCAGCCAAGTCGCTCTTTTTCATACTGGTGTTTCATTCTGTTATTCTCACATTGTATAAATTCCAGAGTATCAGTAATGCGCATGGCACCGTTTTTAATAAATTCCACTCCCTGATTGCAAAGCCCATCACAAAAAAGCGAGCCTGCCTTCAGAGCGAAGCAGAGATGCACGACAGTATTTGGAATGTCGGATATGAAGCACCCTGTAAACGGATCGACTTTCTCTTTCAATTCATGAATATGATTGGTGAGTAGCCTGGCATATGCGGAAAAAAGGAGAATACGAACGTGATCACCCACTAGCTTACCCACATATGCGGAATGGATTGCCTCTTGAGCGAATGCTTCCTTATCGTGGCGCATGATGAGGCCGTCTTTATGAACATAGGCCAGTTTTGTACCCGGGTTGGGGAATGTGGAAAAGAGATAGGCTTGATCCTCGGCTCGTCCAATAAAAGATGGGGTGAACGGTCGATGACGGCGAAGGCTGTCGATGAGAATCCCATTGGTTCCGCCTGTAACGTGGATACGCTGGATGCACTTCTCATTGCCGTCCAGGATACTCGTTCCATAGCGTGTCATCATTTCGGCCTCAGTGGAGAGGGCCTGAGGCAACACACTGAAGAAGATGTACTCGTCAGGAGAGAGTTTACGTTCCGGAAATGTGACATCAGGACAAAAGATTGAGTTGCACACGTCTCTCTCATTGACGAGAGCCCCGGCAATCATCCCGAGTTCCACATACTGTCCGTCTGAATCCACACCCCTTCCTCCCCAAAGGGGGGTCATGAGATGCTCGAAAGCCGAGGAATCTGTTTCCTCAATAAGATCCTCCTGCGGAAAAACCTGATCGAGATCAATCTTAAAAGTGGCTCTGATTTTTCTGTCTATGAAACACTGCCAGAAAGCAGAGATCCCTTTTAAAAAACTATAGTGTCTTCCGTATTCGCCGTCTACACCAAACATGTTGAATTGTTCATCTGCATCGTCCCTTCCAAGGTAGTGTTTGGCAGCAGGTGCGAGAACCTCACCGATTATGCGATCCGTATCTGCCTCCGTAAATACATATACATTTATATTCTTCAAGGTCCCGGTAAGAGACAATTCCTCTTCGAGGTACATCCTGACAACATCTTTGAGCCTTCTATGAGTCACTGATGCAGACAAGAGGCAATTTAATGTTGAATCTCCATTTAGATTTCCACGAACACACTCAAACTCAACGGCTGCATCCAAATTCCGAAGACCATACAGGATTTCATTCTTTTCCTGTTCCACCCCTATCTGAATGGGATGATCGTACCAGTAGAGTTGAGATTCGCTCATGGCCTTTGTAAGTCTTTCCTTTAACTGATCGCTGAAGGGCAAGCTGTTGATTGATATTGTGGAAGGAGGAACGGTTAAAAGAACATTCGATGTGAAGAGGACCTGGTGAATGGGATCTGTGATTGGAGTTGGATTCATTTGAGTAATGGTAACAGTACGTTTCTTTTGTAAGGCTTTTACACTTTCCTGTATGTGTCCTTTAATACCGGTTGCTTCAGGGCAAAAAAACGACCAAAGTTTTTCAGTTGTTTCTTCAATCTTACGTAAATTCTCACCATGAGAAACCCATTGGGACAAGGCTCTGAGACGACTCAAAAAATCAGGATTGTCTCTGGAGATTGCATGAATTTCATTCTGGATCATATGCAATCCCTCAAGGTAAAATCTCGCCACACCTCCCCATTCAGATGAATCTAACATCAAATTGAGATAATTTCGTGCCCTGTCATACTCCGGGTGTCTCCTCCCGGCGAGAGCAATGAGAAACGCTGCATTCAAAGTCGTAGCAATACCCACATCATCAGTACGGTCTTCGCGAAATTGTTCCAACGGGTTGAAGATAAAAGATTTTCTATGTGGCTCATCGGACTCAATCAACTTGTGAACGATGTTTTCGAGATGTTCAATCATATTTCACCTCTTTAAAAATCAATCCATGAGTCAATTTACTTTCCATTGCTTTTTGCTATTCCTGCAAACTCTCCAAGACCTTCTCCTGCCGAGAAGTATACGACTCAATGATGCCTAACATCTTCTTCATCATCAACCCATTTCTCACGGCAAAACCACCGTGGCAGTTGTTGAAGAATACAAATGTCCTTGCCTTGTCTTTTGATATGGACTCCGCATGGGGGAGAAAGAAGTGAAGTTCCTCCTCGCTATAGAGGTAATTGTACCGTTCGTCCTTTGAGGTGTTGAACCAATTTGTATTTCTCCCATGAAGCCTGATGTAGGCTATATCACTGGTACTTTTGGGAATGAATGGCATGAGTCTGGGAAGTTGAGGTTCATCAACAACACAGTAACCAATGTGGTTATCTTCCAAAAAATGGAATGTACTCTCTCTCACCCACGCTTTATTTCTGAATTCAATGACAATTGGTATTTCGTGCAACATTTCATGACACATCCTCAAATAATTGAAGTTGTCTTTCTTCGGCCAGAAGAAAGAAGGGAACTGGATGAGTACACATCCAAGTTTTCCCGATTCCGTCATTGGCCTCAACCCTTCCTTGAACCGGACAAAGATCTCCGTATTGTCCTTGATTTGCTTCCTCGTGTCATCCTCCCAGATTTCGTGGGTCATCTCTATATTGGATCTGACCACAAACTCGAATGTATCCGATGTCTTCTCGACCATGCCAGCCGATGTCTTCTGTTCAGGAAGTCTATAATATGTATAATTCACTTCAAGAACATCAAACCCCAGTTCCTTTTCATAAAATAGAAGCATATCCCTGTCTTTTATTTTAGATGGATATACCTTTCCCTTCCAGTCTTTAAATTGAAACCCGGAAGTTCCTACTCTGATTTTAGAGTGAGCCTCCATGAAGATCTCCCTGGAGCTGATATGTAGAGTCACATCCACCTATTGGCAAAGAAAATATTAAATAATTTTTGTAGCAGTTTAGCAAATT
>JAXHSZ010000516.1:0-4956 GCA_034190725.1 Thermodesulfobacteriota bacterium | reverse complement strand
TATGGCCGGAACCTGTATCGTCAGTTTCAAAGACAGAGATACGGAACTTCCCATCAGGATACGTATCATCTTGTAACTGTTCGCCTTTTTGAAAAGATTTAAACTGTTACCACAATTCAACACATCTCATTTGAGATGTTTTTAAAAGGAAAAAGATGCATGATAGAAGTGGGATCATATTCTCTTTTTATTGCATTATTCTTAGCAGGATACTCAATTCTGAGTTCTATTACAGGAATTAAAAGGCAAAGGGGGGATGTAATTGCCAGTTCCGAAAACGCTGCGGTAGCAGCATTCGGTTTTCTGTCGTTGGCCTCGGCGGCCATGTTGTATGTATTGGCGACCAATAATTTTAGTGTGGAATATGTAGCACGATACACAAACCGTTCCCTTCCAATGATTTACACATTGACGGCCTTCTATGCAGGACAGGAGGGCTCCCTTCTCCTCTGGGCCTGGGTCCTGTCTTTCTACTCTGTTCTTGTGATCTTTCAGAACAGAAAGAAGAACCGGGAGATCATGCCTTATGTGCTTTCTGTCTTGATGTTGATCACATTTTTTTTTGTATTTCTGATAGTCTTTGTCACCGACCCATTTAAGACCCTCAGTGCAGTCCCTCCGGATGGTCACGGATTGAATCCCTTACTCCAAAATCCCGGCATGATATTTCATCCCCCAACCCTGTTCCTTGGTTATGTTGGGTTTTCAGTGCCTTTTGCATTCGCCATTGGTGCCCTCATCACCAATAAATTGGGAAACATATGGATAAGAACCACCAGAAGATGGACAATCGTTTCATGGTTATTTATGACGGCAGGGAACCTCCTGGGGGCTCAATGGGCCTATGTGGAGTTGGGGTGGGGTGGATACTGGGCCTGGGACCCTGTTGAAAATGCCTCATTCTTGCCCTGGCTCACTGCAACCGCTTTTCTCCACTCAGTAATGATCCAAGAGAAACGAGGTATGTTGAAGGTTTGGAACATGGTTCTTATCATTTCCACATTCTTATTAACAATTTTCGGGACCTTTATCACCAGAAGCGGTATCATCGCATCCGTCCATTCCTTTGGGCAATCATCATTGGGCTGGTTCTTTCTTGGCCTTCTCATCCTCGTATCCACAGCATCCTTTATTCTAATCCTTTCTCGATTGAATGGATTGAAGAGTAAAAATCAGTTGGACTCTCTGTTCTCCAGGGAGAGCAGTTTTCTCTGCAACAATCTTCTTATCGTAGGGATAGCCTTTGCCGTACTGTGGGGCACGCTCTTTCCCATCATATCACAGGCTGTTCGGGGAGTGAAAATCACAGTGGGCCCTCCCTTCTTCAATACGGTTGTCGTTCCCATTGCCCTGGTATTACTCCTGCTGATCGGTATTTGTCCTTTCGCAGGCTGGAGAAAGACATCTATTAAAAAGTTTTCGGGAAGGGTTCTCCTCCCTGTGATCCTCGCAGCGGCAGGAGGGTGTGTATTGTATGCTCTTGGTATCCGTCAATCCTATGCCCTGCTCACATTGACTCTTTGTCTTTTTGTTCTGATAACCATTATTATGGAATTTTTCAACGGGACAAAAATACGTCACTCAATCACAGGAGAAGGATACCCAAAGGCATTCTGGAATTTAATGAAGGGGAATAAAAGACGATACGGGGGATATATTATCCATACCGGTATTGTTTTTGCGTTTGTGGCTATCAGTGGGAATGTTTTCAATGCTGAAGAACAAATATCCCTCAAAAAAGGGGAAACGTTTAACCTGAGTGGGTACACATTAAGATACGATGGGCTCTCAAACTTTTCTACGGACAACAAACAAACAGTGGCTGCAACGGTTACCCTCTTTAATGCGGGACATCAAGTGGGAGTCTTGATTCCGGAAAAAAGCCTCTATAGAGGTCAAAACCAACCAACATCAGATGTGGCGATTCATACGACTTTAAAGGAGGACCTTTACCTGATCCTGGCGGGGTGGGACAAAGATCAAGCCTCGTTCAAAGTACTGCTCAATCCCCTCGTGATCTGGCTTTGGATCGGTGGAGGAGTCATGGCCTTTGGAACCATTATTGTACTGTTACCGGAAGGCAGGAAAAAAAGGAAGCTTTGAGGGGGAGAGATATGTGTGGATCAACCGGAAAGAGAGTGAAAGGACTTCAGTTTATAGGAGATTCAACATGCTGGAATATGTTGTGATTATATGTTTTATCCTGGCAGCTGGGTACTTTATTATACATCCCCTCCTCAATTATGATATGTACAAAGACCGTTTCACCCAAACTCCAGATGAAAGACTCAGGGAACTCAACCTGCGTAAAGAAGGAGCCTGTGCAACAATCAAAGAACTGGAATTCGACCTGGAGATGGGGAAAGTATCAAAAGAGGACTACGAAACACTCAAAGGACAATATACCCGTGAAGCGGTCGATTCCATGAAAGAGATCGACAAACTCAGATCGAATAAGACAAAGAAAAGGGGCCGGGCAAAAAAAGATATTGCCATGGAGATTGAACAGGAGATTTCCGCAATGCGCAAAAGAAAAACTCCCTCCTGATCCTTCTTTTTCAAGAAGAATTGAGGGTGATTTAAAATGGTTTTGGTAGTATCAATGAATGAGATTATAGTTTCCGTAGAGTGCGCTTTTCTGTTTTATATAAAAATGCGAATGGTAGAATGATAAAATGAAAATCTTTAGTAACATGATCATCATCTCACTTTTGCTTTCTTCCCTCTCTTTTATGTCAATGGCTCAAGAACCGTCAGGCATCATTAAAGGGCAGGTTACCAACAAAACATTAAACGGAAAAGGGATGGATGAAATTGAAGTTGTTCTCCATCAGAAAGTGGAAGGGAAAGAATCGGAAAGAGGACGAACAAGGACAGACAAGACGGGTTTTTTTGCATTCAACGATGTAAATCCCATCAAAGAAGCCATCTATTATACATCTACGGAATATAAGGGATTGCGCTATTACAGTAACGGAAGTCATTTTCATATGAAAGCGCCCCTTACCCTGGATCTGGTTGTATATGAAACTACGGAGAATGATAAACAAATACATGCCAAGATGCATCATATATTCTTTGAATTGAACGAGGGTACACTCAATGTACAGGAACTCATGATTGTAGAGAATCAAGGGAATACGGTCTACATTGGATCTCAGAATATGAAATCCGGTAAGAGGGAGACCCTCAAAATATCTCTCCCAAAAGAAGCGACAAACATTCAATACATAGAGCCTTTCATGCCTTGTTGTGTTATTGAGACGGAAGAAGGCTTCACAGACACTGAGGATATACGACCGGGGATAAAAAAGTTTTCTTTTTTCTACACAGTCGATACAACAGGATCGAGTTATACATTCGTTAAAGGCATTACCCTTGACACGGATCACATCGACTTTATTCTTCCTAAAATTGGTGTTACGGTGATGAGTAATCAACTGGAAGTCAGAGAGTTTAGGGCAACTTCCGGAAAAGGTTTTTTTCATCTTTCAGGGAAAAACGTCAACAAAGGAGCAAGGATTATTGTGGAATTAAGCGGACTTCCATGGATGAAAAGCCTTTATAAATGGATCATTATAGGATTGGTGATACTTTTAATTGGAACAGGACTTGCATTTCCTTTTGTAAACCAGAAGAAACTACAAAACAAAAATGGCCTGAAAAAAGAGCCAGGTCAGAAGAACTTGACTGAAGAAAGAAGAAAATTGCTCCAAGCAATAGCCGAATTGGATGATCTCTCTGAATCCGGGGAGATTGATCCGGAAGAGTATCAGGCAAGGCGGAACGAGTTGTTGGAAAAGGCAACAGAGTTGACAAAAAAGTTAAACCCTGACAATGATTCTCCATAAAGACAAACTGAAAGAAAGGAAATGATGAAACAAAAGAAATTCAAGCCAATTCTCATCTCTGTTATCATTATTTCCCTCGTGGGATATCTCATCTATACAGGGTTGAGAGACACCATGACATACTACCTTACTGTGAGTGAAGTTCTGGCAAAATCATCGGAAATCCACAACCAGACCATACGAGTTGGTGGTAACGTGACTCCTGACTCTGTCCAATGGGATGCCAAAGATCTGAGGTTATTCTTTCAGATGAAGGATGACCGATCGAGTCTCCATGTGGACTACAGGGGAGTTGTCCCTGATTCATTCAAACCGGGACGCGAAGTTGTCGTGGAGGGAAGATATACGGGTCAAGGGCGGTTTTCGGCAACTACAATCATGCCCAAATGTGCATCCAAGTATGAGTAATGATGTTGTTTTTTTAGAGGAGAACTCCTGGGAGAGATGACGGAATTTCCGGAACATGAATACATCATTCGAACTGAAGGATTGACAAAGAGATTCGGTTTTAAAACAGTTCTAAGAAATATTGATCTTTCTTTGAAAAGTGGGGAATTTTTATCCCTCTTCGGCCCCAATGGCGCAGGAAAAACAACTCTGATTCAAACCTTATGTTCTCTGACAATACCCACTTCGGGCAAAGTTTTTATAGCAGGGTTCCACGTCAGACATGACAGGGAGTCTTTACGTAAAGTTATCGGGGTTATTTCCCATAATACATTTCTCTATGATAACCTCTCCGCTTTTGAGAATCTCAAGTTCTACGGAAAGATGTATGACGTGCCAAGACTTCACCAAAAGATTCAAGAACTTACAGAGCTGGTCGGACTCAGAGAATATATAAGCGATCAGGTGCATACATACTCGCGCGGAATGCAGCAGCGTCTTTCAGTGGCGCGGGCAATGATACACGATCCTATAATACTATTTCTCGATGAGCCGTTTACAGGCCTTGACCAGCACGGCGCAGAGGACTTTAAAAAGGTCCTGAAGAGATGTCATAATGAAGGAAAAACCATTATCATGACGTCCCACGATTTGACACAAGGGCTTGAGTTGTGCAGTCAGGCCGCCATCTTGAAATCAGGGACCTTGGTTTATAGAG
>JAXHSZ010000515.1:0-7291 GCA_034190725.1 Thermodesulfobacteriota bacterium | reverse complement strand
GGATTGACCTTGCCGGCTGTCCGCCGTTGGATCCAGAAATACTTGATGTTATATACGGGAAAATGCCCGATCTGTGATAATCTCATTTTTGATAGCTCATGAACTTAACGTAGTAGTATTAGAAGTAGAAGAGGAACCCAATCTATCAGTAGGGCGAGACAAAAGAAAGCTTCTGTCAGACTTGCCCTCGCAGGGATGATGTTCTATTCAATCCACAACTGTTTTGAGAGGTATATGGGAAAGCCGACGAATATATTGAAGAAATCCCTTTGGATGTTAGCAGTACTTACCCTGGCAACTGTGCTGCCTTTGTCTTATGCGTCAGATCAGGAGGCCGATACGGACGGGCTGACAGAACATATTTCCCCTGCTGACCAGGAGGAGCTGGAAAAACTCAAAAAGACTGTAGATTACCTTACGGATATAGTCACAAAGACCAGGTTAAACGCCGACTATGTACCCGGCATTGTCACTGTTCTTTACGGCGATGATCTGGAAGCACGGGGGGTTCGAACAGTAGGGGAGGCATTGACTTTGGTTCCCGGCATAAACCTTTTCCTTACATCCCGCAACTCCTGGAAAACAGTAATAAGGGGAGTGTCAAAGACATTTGCTTCAGGTCAAATGAAGATTCTGTTGGATGACATGCCAATGACCACGTCGTTCGGGATTGACCTGATACCGAATATGCCTCTGGAACAGGTGGAGAGGATCGAAATCATAAGGGGGCCCGGTTCGGCTATTCATGGTGAGTTCGCCTATGCCGGTGTGATGAATATCATCACCCGAAGCAAGGGAAACCGGGTTTTCGGCAGTGCGGGGAGTCACGATATGTATTTGGGCGGCGGTGTGTTTTCCAATGATTATACGGGAAAAGACCTGGAATTAAGCTTCAACCTGGCTGGAATGACTGATGCGGGGTCGGATATCACGGCGGTGAGTACCTATGACGTAGGCACTGCCCAGGGAAACGATACTTCAGTTATCATTGACCCTGCCGATGTGAATGTGAGTAAGAGTTATGGTGCGGGTCTGTTCAAACTGAATTACAACGATTTCTCCTTGCGCGCCCACTTGATCGAAAACGCTCAAGATGATTCTCATCGTTCCAATCGATGGGGAGTCATGGCAAATCAGACTCTAAACCTCACCTCATCGCTCAAGGCTGAAATTCACACGGGATTACAGAGTCAGACATATGATACTGATGATATGTATCCCTATACCCTTGAATCCGCCTATACATACAGTGACGACTGGATCTATGAATTCAACTGCGATGAAAGATTATTCCACGGTGGAGCAGAATTGATATGGAACGGCTGGGATCACCAGACACTGCTTCTTGGATGGTCCTTTGCAAAGACGGAGTTGGAATATATACGGCGTGAGGACATATACGATATACAACACTTTGAGGACACCGACCGTCTGCTGAACAGTATTTTTGTTCAGGACGAATTTCGGATCAGCGACCGGTTTACCCTCACCACGGGTTTGCGGTATGACCACTACGATGACATAGGAGACAATTTTACACCAAGAATTGCAGCGGTCTATCGTCTGAATAAACGACACAGTGCAACACCACAGCACATAGTAAAGGCCCAATACGCCCAATCCTTTCGGCCACCCACATTCCTTGAAATGCGCATAGTGGACGGTCAGGAAAATGGTGACGACCCGACCATCGAACTCGAAACCGCTGATACCTATGAATTCGGTTATATCTATAGAAGTCTAGACATGGTGTGGCGGGTGACATTCTTTTATTCCGACCTGGAAGCACGGCTTGATGAGGTGGAATCAATTGAAAACAGGGAACATTATCTTATCAAGGGAGTCGAGCTGGAACTGGAGCACTCGTTCATCTCCGATGCATTGAAGCTGGACAGTAACCTTTCCTATGCAGACTCCGCAGACGGAGACATGGAGCAGGATCTGCCTGAAATGGCCGATTGGATTGCGAATGTCGGCATCATATACCAGCCGTTTAAAATATTATCTCTTGCCTTACAGTACCGTTACGTGAGCGACCTCCAAGGGAAATCGCAAGATAGCAGCAACCTCATGCCAGGATACCACACTGTAAACATTACCTTCAATCTATTTAACCTTGGTCTCAAAGGCCTGACACTGAGAGCTGGTATTAAAAACCTATTCGAGGAGGATATTCCGTACTCATCCGATATTGATAATGGTTACGTGTCAGGGAGCAGCTATTTCTCTTATCCGGAAGATTCCCCCCAGGCAAGGTGGTGGTGGTTTAAGGTCTCATATGAATTCTGAACACCGCAAACGAGGTTTGTGGATCGTGCGTCAAAGAGAAGAAAATCAGATGTGTCGATTTGTTTTCATATTGGCAATGGCCCTCTTGACCCTTCTGCCAAGTGGTCTGAGCGCCGGTGAACGAGAGGACAGACGCGCTTGGGCAGGGTTAGACCTCTTCCCGAGTCTCCTTGCAGCGGATGGGGATATTACGAAAAAACATGGACCAGACGGTGAACTCCTGCTTGTCTTGGTCTACACGGATCGAAAGAGGTTTGCCACCGATATAACCCAACATCTGAAAAAGATCGGAAAGATCCGGGGAATACCGATTCGGATAGAATTGACACAAGATACTTCCTTAAAGGGATATGAAGAGAATCCTCCGGCAGGGATCTTCATTGCCGAGAGGCTCTTTCACAGACTTGATTCAATCATCCAATTCGGAAGGAGACATCACATCATCGTCTTTTCCCCATTTGAAGGAGACGTCGAGCAGGGGGTACCCGGAGGGATCGTCGTGAGTGACAGGATACTCCCTTACATCAACATGAAATCAATGAGATTATCAAAGATCCAGATTAAACCGTTTTTTATGAGAATAGCGGAAGTTATCCATTAAGTCAGGGGAGACTCATGTACCCATGCAGAGTGCCCTCCTCTACAGTCTGTAAACAGGTTTTTGTGCGTTCACAAATTTCAAAGCTCTATGAATGAAGTAATGAGGGGGAAAAAAACAACATATTTCCGGTCCTGGATAACTATAATCATGTCATTACTGGCAATGGTTCTGACGGGCCTGATGACTGCCTACTGGACTTGGGTGTTGGAGCCCCAGCTCATGGCCAAAGCAGAGGTCACGGCGAGAGCCCTGGCACAGTCTCATGTTCACGCACTAGCTGATGAACTTGAATCAGTTGAAGGGGATGTAAAAAACAACGATAAAATAAAGGCCATGGAAAAAACCATGAATCAAATACTTCTCCTGACTGACCCTAACACAGGCAGTCCTTTTATATTGGGAATGGAAATAGAGGTGGACTATGGAGTAGTGAGAGTCCCTCAAGGGGAACTGGACCTGAAAAAAGGCTCCATCGGAGCAGATGATTTCTTTGTGACTGAAATTCCCCTCTACTCCAAAGCCACACGAGAACTCCTCGGTATAGCCAGATTACATAACAGCCGGGAGTTCTTTTACCATTTTAAAAAGGATGTGAGACTCACATTTTTCGTTGGAGCAGGGATCGGTCTGATTATTCTGGTTCTGGCATGGAGAGTTGTAATTATTCTATTCGAAAAAATAGAAAACGCACAGAAGAAGCTGCAGGAAAAACAGGTCCAGATAGTCCATGCAGGCCGCCTTGCTGCAATGGGAGAAATGGCATCAGGAATAGCGCATGAGATCAACCAGCCCCTGGCCATTATTCGCATTGCAGCAGATGGACTGAACAGCTATTTCAGCGCCAAGGACTCACAAACCATAGAAGCCAGAGCTGCAAAAAAAATCATATCACATGTTGATCGCGCAGCTGACATCATAGAGAACATGCGTTCCTTTGTACGACCCAGACCTGATACTCCTGAATTGATCAGCCTTGCTGAGCCGATAATGGCAGCTCTCTCCTTCTTTAAAGAACAGTTTCGCATACACCGGATCATTCTCACTCTCTCAATACCTGCAGATGAGATCAAGGTAAGGGTAAATCCACAGAAATTCGAACAGATTGTGGTAAATATTCTTTCCAATGCCCGTTTTGCTGTAGAGAAGAAAGGTGAGGTGGAGGGAACAGGCTATCAAAAAGAGATCATTGTGTGCCTTTCCCATGATGCAAAAGACAACCTCGTCATCTTTGAGGTAAAGGACAACGGTATCGGTATGAAACCTGAGGTGCTGGAACGCTGCATGGAACCTTTTTTTACCACAAAAGATGTGGGGGAAGGAATGGGGCTTGGACTTTCTATTGTTCATAGTATCGTAAAAGAGTCCGGGATGGACATGGAAGTGGAAAGTATTGAGGGTGAAGGCACCACTTTTCGTATAAAAATAAAAGGAAGGGGTTGATCGCAGGGTTTGCACAAAAATCAGTAGTTTCTCAAAAAGTCCGGCAACATAACGAAGCTTACGGGGGAGCTTTCATTTGCTCCTATGTGACTTTCAGGCGCATTTAGGGTGTTCGTGCAAAAAGAGCTGAAATCGACGAATTTCGATCTTACCAAATTTTATCCATCAATACACCTCAAGCAGCATATTTTTGACAGGTGTGACTGGTTGGCCATTGGCATCTTTTATCTTAAATGGTACGGATACCAACTGCATACCTGCATTTCTTTGTACGGCAAAATGAAGGTGTGGACCACTGGAAAATCCGGTGTTTCCGGATTCAGCGATAACTTCACCTTCATACACTTTTTTCCCGATCCCAACGCAGATGGTTTCCAATTTCAAATGTACATAGATAGCCATGGTGCCGTCTTCATGAAGAATACGAATATAATTTGCCCGGCGTTTATACTCTTTTTTGTCCGTTCCACCTCCAAAGAAATCATTTGCAATATCCATGACTACGCCATCCCGAGCCGCACACACAGGGGTTCCCTCCGGCATGGCGATATCTATAGCGTACTTATTTTGGGGGCCTTTGTGACTGTAGGTGCCGTTAAACGCTTGGGAGATACGAAAAGAAGTGCCATGTTGAAATGGTGGTCTATACGGTTTTTGTGGTCGATGTTTTGTCTTTGGATCTCCAAAACAATACCGATAGCTGTATTGATACGACCATCCTTCATATTCATGTATCGGCCATATTTTCACCGCTTCCTGCGTACTCATTGTGGGTATGACCACCCTGGCAGGTAATTGGGGATCTGTTGTGATGTTTTCTGCTTCCAAAAGCTCGAATTGTACCTCAATAGGACCGCCATATTCATTGAAAACAGAAAGCACAGGGTCACTTTTTGTGCCGGTATTATCTACTTGAATCCGACGTTCCACACCATCCACCCGAACCTGTCTGATTTCAACCGGGCGATCCGTATCAGGGCAGATGTTTGAGAAGTGCGGGACGCCATTTTCATCCACATATTTGTATATCTTTTCAGCGCTTGAATCTCCGGTCGGGAGAAAGAGGATCAGCGCGAGAAACATCAAATATAATTTTCCACAGAGTGTATTCTTTGAAGTCTTCACGGGCAATACCAATTTACTTTTATCCTTTTGTACACGTCTTTATTCAATAGCACCTTTGCAGATATTGATTCAGAGAGACTGTTACGCTTTTTATCGGATATTCTGAAAGAGACCTTTAGGGATTGGGAAAAGTTTCGAACTGTCCGTTGAAGCAGGGCAGTGGCAAGCAGTGAACTTGGTTGACCGCATAAAGTTGAAAAGTTTAGTTGATTGATAAAGGGTTTTTTGCTAAGCTGACATTCTCTATTTCTTCCATTTAACAGAAGAACTCACCTTGTGACCTTGTGTTGATGTAAATCTCATGAGACTCTTCCCTGAATTGGGCATGTCTTCGAAATGAAGGGGTATTGATGTCTGCAAAGATAAAAGTTCTGTCGGAAAGTTTAGCAAATAGAATTGCCGCCGGAGAGGTGGTAGAGAGGCCTGCATCGGTTGTAAAAGAACTGGTTGAGAATTCCATCGATGCTGGGGCGAAAGAGATCACCATCGATGTCAAAGCAGGGGGCAGAAGGTCTATAAAGGTAATTGATAATGGTGAAGGCATGGAGAGAGATGACGCCTTGCTCGCACTTGAGAGGCATGCCACAAGCAAGATTTCTCAGGATGAAGACCTCTTCAGGGTCGGTACTATGGGATTCAGGGGTGAGGCTCTCCCAAGTATCGCCTCGGTCTCAAAGATGAGGCTCATTACCAAATCCCGCGGTTCTTTAGCAGGAACTCAAATATATTCTGAGGGGGGCAAGATAAAGGATGTATGTGAAGCAGGCTGCCCTGAAGGCACCAGAATCGAGGTCAATACTCTCTTCTACAATACTCCTGCAAGATTCAAGTTCATGAAGACAGACACCACTGAATTGAGCCATATTATTGACACCGTAGTCCAATCGGCCCTTGCCAATCCTGACATCCATTTCAAGCTCCTTCATAATGGGAGAGAAACAATAAACGCACCTGTCACAAGGGATCTGCTCAGTAGAGTCGTCGCACTTTTGGGCAAGGACATTCACAGGAGCCTGTATCAGGTCTCTCTCAAGGGAGATTCTGCGGAGATCACGGGTTTTATATCCCAACCTGATTGTACACGCTCAACAGGGAAGGTTATTTATACATATGTGAATAATCGATATATAAGAGACAGGGCAGTGAATCATGCCATCATGGAAGCATACAGAACCTTTATCATGAAGAACAGATATCCTGTGGTCATCCTCTTTATCAATATTCCTTTTGATCAAGTGGATGTGAATGTACATCCCACAAAAAGAGAAGTGAGGTTTCAAGAACAGGGAAAGGTTCATGACCATATAGTCCAGGCATTGTCCGCCACATTAGGGAGATCTCCTTGGATCAAGGAGAAGTCGATTGTTTCGCAAGAGAAATCTTTTGCTGATCCAAAGATTCAGGACTATCGGCACAGAGTAGAAGAAGCCATTCTCAAGTATTCTCCCCACAAGAAAAAGGAGGATGTTCCCGTAAAGAGACACTTTGAAAAGAAGGGGGATGGTTCGCCAGATCAGATGAAACTCATGAAGAAAGGGACTCGCTTCTTTTCTGAACTGAATCCAATTGGGCAGTTGAAAGACACGTATATACTCTGTTCTTGTGATGAAGGGTTAATACTGATCGACCAACATGCGGCTCATGAGAGGGTTATCTTTGAGACTTTTAAGAGAAAGGAACAAAGTTCGAGTGTCCCTTCTCAGATGTTATTGATCCCCTATCATCTGGAACTAAACTATGGAGAAGCCAGAATCCTGGAGCAACAATTAAGCAAATTATCTGATTTTGGTTTTGTGATGGAGCCATTTGGTGGCAATACTTTTGTCATCAAATCGG
>JAXHSZ010000514.1:0-4794 GCA_034190725.1 Thermodesulfobacteriota bacterium | reverse complement strand
TGAGAAGTCTGATATTGGAGTTTCCAAGGCAGATTTACTCAGGGCCTTTTTAGCTCAGTTGGGAATTGGGTCTGACAAGGTTACAGAGTTGATGTCCACTGAGGGTTTATCCCAATTGGATGGTGAGAAGCTGAGAGTCGCTTTTCAAGGTGCCTTGGTAGGGTTGGAAGGTTTGGAGCATTTTGATGAGAAGTCTGATATTGGAGTTTCCAAGGCAGATTTACTCAGGGCCTTTTTAGCTCAGTTGGGAATTGGGTCTGACAAGGTTACAGAGTTGATGTCCACTGAGGGTTTATCCCAATTGGATAGTGAGAAGCTGAGAGTGGCTTTGCAGGGTGCTTTAATTCGATTAGAAGGTTTAAAGCAATTGGAAGGGGGGTCTATTTCTGCGGTTTCCAGGGAAGACCTGCTCAAAACTTTTTTATCTCAGTTGGATAGCGTGTTTGATCGTATTGTTCATTTGGTGTCTACGCAGGAATTGTCCCAAATGGATGGTGAGAAGCTGAAAGAAGCCTTACAGGAATTCTCAGTAGGACTGGAAAGTGTTGACTTATTGCATGGGGAGCTGGGGCTTTCAGTTTCCAGGAATCATATTTTCAAGGAGTTCATTGTCAGCTTGGGCAGAGGATCGGAGAGGACTTCTGATTTGGCGTCCAATTACGGGCCGTCTCTGTTGAATGGCAATGAACTCAAAGATGTTTTCCAGGAAGCCGGAGTAGATCCAAGGGGTTTAGATATACTACACAAGGCGTTGAAACGTTCTTTCTCCGGAGAGGATGTGCTCAGGGAGTATCAAGTATTGCCTGGGAAGGAATCAAGACAATTCTCTACAGATACAGGAGAATACGGAGTATCAGTCAGCAGAGATGATATTTGGAAAAGAGTCCTAGTCAAGGCCGGAATGAACCCCAGAGATGCCGAAATATTTATAGAGGAAGGTAAGTACGGTAAGAAAGGACAGCTTGAAGATACTGCTTTCAAGATGAAACCTTTGCCACTTCAAGATGGAGGTGAATCTCTCAATAATAGAGTATCTGTAATGCAGATTTCCGATACACAACAGGGCTTTTCCGAAGGCAAAGGTATACTGAGAGGGATTACCACTGAGAGAGTGTTACACCAGATTGTAGAGAAGATAGAGGGCCAATTCAATAATGGGCGAAATGTGGTGACCATGGACCTCAAGCCGGAATTCCTCGGTCGTCTCCGCATAAGGATATCGATTCAGGATCATCATGTCATTGGAAGAATCATTACAGAGAGTCCCCTGACAAAAGAGATTATTGAGTCCAATTCACAACAGCTAAAACTTTCTCTTATGGACCACGGACTTAAGGTAGATAAATTTTCTGTCTTTGTGGGAAATGACCAAAACCAGCCCGGCCAGGACTATGAGAGGTCTCCTTTTGAGAGGGGAGAAAGATCTCATGATTCTGTAGGAGGAGAAAAAACGGGTTATGCAGGGGAAGAAGATATCACTCTAACAAGAAGCATCCAATCAGGACAGGGCAGCATTGATTTCTTTGCATGAATTCATAAAAAACCTTGGAAAGGAGGAACACACATGGAGATTACTGATGTGACCGGGTCCAGTGGTTACGACTCGGACTTGTACGCTGAGGGAACCCTCGGCAAGGAGGATTTCCTCCTCTTATTGGTGACCCAACTCCAGTATCAAGACCCGATGAACCCAATGGAGAATACTGAGTTTACCGCCCAGCTGGCACAGTTTAGCAGTCTGGAAGAGATGTACAATATGAATGACAATTTGGAGAGCCTTCTTCTCTATCAGGCTTCCATAAACAACTCCCAGGCTGTGAGTTTCATAGGGAAAGATGTGTCGGCTGTGGGAGATGAAATTGCAATAAATGATGGAGTTCCCGAGGATATCCATTATGATTTAGCCGAGGATGCTACAGAGGTGACCATAAGTATTTATGATTCCAATGGCGACCCTGTAAAGAGTATTGTCACCGATCCTCAGGAAGCTGGAGAGCAGGTGGTACAGTGGGATGGAGAGGATGACGATGGGAATGAACTTCCGGATGGCACATACTCATGCACCATCACAGCCAAGAATGAAGAAGGTGAGATAGTTTCGGCAAATACTTATATAAAAGGGACAGTAACAGGAGTGACCTTTGAGGATGGTATCGTCTACCTCATGTTAGGGGACAGGATGTTGACCCTGAGCGAGGTGATCAAGATAGAACAGACAGGAATAGATCAAGAGGAAGGAGGAGAATAAGATGTCAATATCGAGTTCTTTATTTTCAGGTGTAAGTGGTCTGACCAGCTATGGTTATGCCATGTCCGTGATCGGCGATAACATCGCCAATGTTAACACCATCGGTTTCAAGGGGAGTAGCACTGCCTTTGAGGATATTCTCAGTCAGAGCATTGCCACCTCATCAGGGACATCCCAGGTGGGCAGGGGTGTTACTCTCAGTAATATCACAGCGAGCTTTGATCAAGGGTCTTTCGAGAGCACCAGTGAAGCAACAGATCTTGCCATTGGCGGCAAGGGTTTCTTCATGGTAACAGATGCGGATACGGGAATAACATATTACACAAGATCAGGGGTGTTCCGTTTAGATGAGAATGGATACCTCGTGAATCCATCGGGATTAACGGTTCAGGGATGGGTTGCTGAGGAGAACAGCGACGGTACAGTCAGCACCGTAGGGGCCATCCAAGATATCGTAATTGACAGTACATCATCTGAGCCACAGGCTACGTCACTCGTTAGCATGGCAGTAAATTTGTCCTCTGATTCCAATGAGACAGCCTATAATAGCGGTGATTTTTTAAGCAACTTCAGTACAACAGACGGTGCCGATGCTGACTATTACAATTATTCTACCACCCTCACCGTGTATGATTCCCTTGGATCATCACATGTTATTACAATATACTTCCAAAAGGTCGACAACGGAGGTGCGTCTACGGAAACTGAATGGGAGTGGTATGCGGTAACAGATCCGGCGAATTCAGAAAATGGGAGTTACGATATTCAAGCCCAGGGTACTTTAACCTTCAACAGTGATGGTGTCCTGATATGTGAAGAGATCGACCTGAGTCAGTGTCTCTTTGATTTTTCCGGCGGAGCAGAACTGAATCAGACCGTCGATTTTCAATTTGGAACCCAGGCAGGAGCGGTCACTGAATCAACCCAGTATTCCAGTGCATCCACAACAATGTACCAGGCCCAGGATGGATATGGCTCTGGGTTTTTGGAAAGCATATCCGTGGACACTGAAGGGGTGATAGCCGGCCATTATTCCAATGGTCAGATAATCTACCTCTATCAGATTGCCTTGGCCAACTTCCAGAATCCATGGGGTCTGGATAAGGAAGGAGGCAGCCTTTATGCAGAATCCAAGTCTTCCGGTCAACCACTCACCGGCATAGCCGGGACGAACGGACTGGGCAGTATAAGTTCCAACTCACTGGAACAATCCAATGTGGATATTGCCACTGAGTTTGTCAAGATGATTATTACCCAAAGGGCATTCCAAGCAAACTCCAGAGTGATCACAAGCACCGATGAAATGATGGCAGAGTTGATCAACCTGAAACGATAACTTTTAACAAGTAAATAGGGGGCTCCCCATCCCCCCCTCACCCCAACCCTCTCCACTGCCCCATGGGGGGAAAATCACTTCTCCCCTCAGTGGAGAGGGTGAGGTGAAAGAACCATCTTGGGTGAAAACACGGAGACATTTATTATGGGAGAGAGAAGCCCAGGGGAAAAGAGAGAAGAAAATGCCATTTCTGTTATCCAGGAGGCCCTTTCAAAGGCAAAACATCCATTCATTGTTTTTACAGGAGATATCCATTCCCTTGTCATTCTTCACATGGTAAGACGGATAGCCGGAAACTCAATTCCGGTACTGCATATCGACACCACACTCCATTTCCAGGAGATTTATTTGTACATAGAGAAGATGCGAAGATTTTGGGGCTTTCAGCTTATCAAGGAGAGGAACAAGGATGTCCTGGGATATACAGCCATCGAAAAGAAGAGAGGCCGATGCTGTCGTATGCTGAAGACTGAGCCATTGCGGAAAGCCATAGAGAAGTACACTATAGACTTTTTATTTACAGGAATGGCCCGTGATGGAAATGGATCGCAAAAAGGTCCGATTCTCATCTCCTCAACAAAAGGTTGCCTTTGTCTCAACCCAGTCGCATATCTCACTCGGAATGATGTATGGAACTATATAAAAGAACACAGTCTGCCGTATTGTTCACTCTATGATCGTGGATATGAAGACATTGACTGTATGCCTTGTACAGAACCTCCTGAAGATGTTTCGGAAATGAAACAGGGCGAACAAGAGATACATGAAAGTTTGAAAGCATTGGGATATATGTAGGTTTACAATGTCAAAGATAAAAAAACCTAATAAAATAATTTGGATAACAATAGACACACTGAGAGCCGATCACCTTGGGAGTTACGGTTATGAGAGAGATACGAGCCCAAATATGGATGCCCTGGCAGCAGAGTCGGTCATGTTTCAAAGGGCATTCTCTACCTGTTCCTATACGATGCCTTCCCATGCATCCATGTTCACATCCAAGTATCCAACCGAGCACTCAACAGGATTTTCAAATGGACCACCAGTGAAGCCCATAGACAATGACGTGTTCCTTGCAGAGATCCTGTCTTCTGTAGGATATGAAACAGCAGCGTTTGTTTCTGCCATGGTATTGAGCAGCAAACGAAGGGTGGGCATCAACTCCGGGTTCAAGACCTACAATGATACGATGACGAGATCAGAGTTGAAC
>JAXHSZ010000513.1:0-9505 GCA_034190725.1 Thermodesulfobacteriota bacterium | reverse complement strand
GCAGTACGTACAATGAAGGGGATATCATCTCCTTCAGTGGCTCCGGCAATGATGCGGAAGACGGTGCTTTAACAGGGAGTTCTCTGGTTTGGGCTTCCAGTGTGGATGGTCAGATAGGCACAGGCGAGTCTTTTTCAAGGAGTGACCTGTCATCGGGCACCCACACCATAACTCTTACTGCTACTGATAGTGGGGGACTTACAGGGAGTGATTCTGTAAGTATTTCGGTAAACAGCCCTCCTACTGCCACCATCAACAGTCCGTCAGATGGCAGCACGTACAATGAAGGGGATATCATCTCCTTCAGTGGCTCCGGCAATGATGCGGAAGACGGTGCTTTAACGGGGAGTTCTCTGGTGTGGACTTCCAGTGTGGATGGTCAGATAGGCACAGGTGTATCTTTTTCAAGGAGTGACCTGTCATCGGGCACCCACACCATAACCTTTACTGCTACTGACAGTGGAGGGCTTACAGGGAGTGATTCTATAAGTATTTCGGTAAACAGCCCTCTTACTGCCACAATCAACAGTCCGTCAGATGGCAGCACGTACAATGAAGGGAATACCATTTCTTTTAGCGGTTCCGGCAATGATGTGGAAGACGGTGCTTTAACGGGGAGTTCTCTGGTGTGGACTTCCAGCATAGATGGTCAGATAGGCACAGGTGTATCCTTTTCAAGGAGTGACCTGTCATCGGGCACCCACACCATAACCTTTGCTGCTACTGACAGTGGAGGGCTTACAGGGAGTGATTCTGTAAGTATTTCGATCAACGTACCTGGAAACACCTCTCCCACTGCCACCATCAACAGTCCATCAGATGGCAGTACGTACAATGAAGGGGATATCATCTCCTTCAGTGGCTCCGGCAATGATGCGGAAGACGGTGCTTTAACAGGGAGTTCTCTGGTTTGGGCTTCCAGTGTGGATGGTCAGATAGGCACGAGTGAGTCTTTTTCAAGGAGTGACCTGTCATCGGGCACTCATACAATAATCCTTACTGCCACCGACAGCTATGGCGCTACAGGATTTGACTCCGTGAGTATTACTGTTGAAGACCTCGTTTTGACCCTTGTCGCTGCTGGATACTATCACACGGTGGGCATAAAGGCGGACGGTTCCCTATGGGCATGGGGACGGAACAATTATGGTCAGCTGGGGGACGGAACAACCGCCTATAAGAACACCCCTACGCAAATCGGTACGGATACTGACTGGTCATACTTGGCTGCCGGGGGCTATCACACGGTGGGCATAAAGGCGGACGGTTCCTTATGGGCATGGGGACGGAACAATTATAGTCAGCTGGGGGACGGGGATGCTTGGAAAGAGTCGCCTGTTGAGATTACTCCATAGGCTTGCGGGGGGCGTAGCATAAGATCCTTTACAAACCCGATAGATCTTTGAAGTGTGAAACGAAAACGGATCGGATCAATTGGGTCTTTCATCATTTCACTACTGACAAAAGGATTCCGGCTCACTACTTATCTAATGCGGTAGATATATTTATCTGGAAATTACCGGATCCTGATATGTGATGGCGATTTAGGGCTTGTAGCGAAACCAAGAGAAAAGATACGGATTATTGCGTAACCAGCTTAGATCCCATGTCAATTTGAATATATTCGGATGAGCCCTTAGGGTTGAGGTCGCATGACAAGGCGAAAGCCGATCACATCAGATGCGCTGCCAGGGGGGGAGCTGGCGCATTTTGCCGATCTGCACCCAACTGCTTCACAGAGTGCGGATATCGGGGTACAGGTTTCAGGTTGTCAGAAAATAGAGCCTTTCCCTGTAGTGAAAAAGGGTCAGCCCTGGAAAATAGAGAATAATCATTGAAATTGCCTTCTATGAGGCTATAATCTCTGCGTTATAACAAGACCTTACCGATTACAAAAGACGGCTTCTGCCTATATAAGCATCCGCGGTAACGGCAGAAGAAATTCTTCTTAAGCTATAACGTCTTTGATAAATTCCTCGAATAGATAAGGATTCAGGTAGAAAAGCTTAATTCTATTTTCCATGACAGCTTCCCCCTTTCTATGTGCTACCTTCAAAAAGACCCTAGCTCAACACTTATCTAGTGATTGATAAAAAACGTTATAATTTCGTATTTTTCTCAGTTTTTGGTCAGGTATTATCTTGAATTTGGCCTTGACAAAAAGCTAGCATGATGTATACACCTAATATATACATTATTGAGGTGTGATATGATAAGAACACAAATATACCTGACAGATCGCCAACATGCTGAATTGGCAGCTCTTTCAAAAACTTTGGGGAAAAAGCAGAGTGAACTCATCCGTGAAGCCGTTGATCGTCTCATCTACCATGCTGGCCAAAGTCGGCGGGAAATCGTACTGCGTGAGGCTGCCGGAATCTGGAAGGACCGTAAGGATCTTCCAGACTTTAAAGCAATACGGAACGAATGGGACAGGCATTAGAGATGGTGGGTTCAATTCTTCTCGACACAGATGTTCTTGTTGACTTTTTTCGAGGCTACAGTAAGGCGGTGACTTTTGTAAACACATATTCTCCTCGGATCATCCTGTCGTCCATTGTCGTTACAGAGCTGTATGTCGGGGTAAAAGGGGATGCGGAACAAACAGAATAGCCAATTATGGGTGAGCACTCACTTGATATGAAGAGATTGTGTTATTATCGCATGTACAATTTCAAACTGTGCGTAAAGGCAATTGCAGGAAAGACAATGTATATACAAACAAACATGAATGGCGAAATATCGGCATCAGAAAACGACTTTATACATCATCACCATGCCTCCTGATGGCAATGGGGCAAAACTTACTGTATGAGATTGGTTCTGCATCCAGTTCGGAGCCCATGACTGAGTTTTGATAAAACGGTATTCTTGAGACGTCGCAATTGCAAGCATGGCCAGGGCAAATCCATCTGCAGTTGTTTCATTCGTATACCGCTCAATTCCCTGCAAATCTCCTTGATAAGTATTATCATCTTTACTGTTGGTCTTATGAAAAAACCAGTAATCCATGGTGTACAGTATTGGATTCACAATATTCCACGTCATCATCCCACGCACGAAGTTGTTATTCTTGTCGATCTTTTCTGTACGCAGTATGATCTCAGATCCAATGGACTGTGATATCAAGCCCGCTGAATTGATAGCTGCTCCCTCAGTATCACTACTGGCATGCTCGGTAAATTGAAAAGGCTGGTTTATATCACCCCATCGCCAATCCATGTCTGTGTTTGTGAGCCCAGCGACAACTGCATGACTGCCCTCATGTATCAGAAAACCTGCTGTAATACCCATGTAGAATTTCAGCAAAGATCCCCATGATACTGTTTCATCTTTGGCATTTACATATGTTGATTGAAGTACGAAGACAAGTAAGACTGTTGCAGTTATTATATATTTCGCTATCCTCAGAATCTTGAGGGTTTGCATCCCCCTCTTCCTCCAGCACAGGAGCTGATTGAGAGACCACAAGAATCAGGCTGGTTTGATTGGACAGCGAGATACCCATGGGCTTCAGGCTTTTCATAATACTAAAAAGCCTCTCAATATTTGTCGGCTGGAAGGGGAAAGAACTTTATAATAAACATAAACAGCACTATCAAATGCCAGTGGTTACGTGGCAGATGTGAAAAACAAGGATTATGCTGTTCAATATTTACTGTTTGTATGAAAGGTTACAAATAATGCAATAAAGAGTGGGTTGAAAGAGGTGTGAATGATGAAAGCAGATCATGTTGCATGTGAGAGGTTTCCTTAGTGCAAAGGCCGCATGACAAGGCGAAAGCCGATCACATCAGATGCGCTGCCCGGTGGGAAGCTGCCGCGTTTTGCTGATCTGCACCCATCGGCTTCAGTAAACCAATGACCTCCGCGAATAACCTTGTCCGCACTTGATGACGGTCCTTTAGGATTGGTAACAGGCTCCTGGGGGTAAGCGCCGAGCCAATCCCGGCACCACTCTGCGACATTTCCATGCATGTCAAACAGCCCCCAGGGATTTGATGCAAGGCTTGCCACTGGGAGGGGCCTTTTGCGGTTTATTCGATAAACGTGACTGCAATCCGAGAAATACGGTCCTGTGCCTCCGTAATTCGCCTGGTCTGTGGAAAGGCAATTGCCGAATGCAAAAGGCGTTGTTGTCCCTGCACGGCAAGCATATTCCCATTCTGCTTCAGTGGGCAATTCATAAGTCATTTCTTCTTTGCGGTTCAACCATCGAATAAAAGCCTGGGCATCTTTCCATGACACACAAGTAACAGGATGTGCATCAGTTTGTGGAAATTGAGCGGTTACCCAGGATTTCGGATTCTTCCAGGTACTTGCTTTGTCTTTTTTCCACGCCCCTGTCTTGCTTCGCACCCAGCACCCTCCTGTGGTTTCTCCTTCAGTATTGTATCCGGTTGCCTTTACAAATCGCCTGAATTGACCCACAGTCACCTCTGTTGTCTGCATGAAATAGCCTTTTTCCAGTATTACTCTGTGCTCTTTCTTACCTGCAAGTGCATAGTCCTCTTCTTGAGGACTCCCCATAATGAAATCTCCAGGTCGAATAAAGACAAACTTCATTCCCAGGCTGTTGACAAAAGTATCACCGAGTTTTCTCAGGTGAACGGTCATTCTCTTTTCCTCTCCCAACTCAATCTTGATCCACTCTTTCTCAGTGATATACCCGGCCTTTGAGACTTCAACATGGTATTTCCCTGGAGCAAGCTCAATACCCTGCTGAAAACGCGGCCGTATATTGAGAATCCTCACCCGCGCGTCTTTGGGATCTGTCCTCACGAAGAGCCTGCCTGTATCTGGTATGATCTCCTCTACTTTGAATATAAAGTCACCACATTCAGCATCAGGACAGCCGATCTTGCCATATTGGGGATGTTGGCGGCCTCTGGTGTTCCTCACCACCTGTTTTGAGAGATAAACACCGAGTTCCGATCCGGTAATATAGCTGTCTTTGATAACATCCGCATCACCCTGCAAACCCTTCAAAAGAAACCGTTTAAAGACGCTTTTGTCTGGAACGGGCTCATTTTCTCCCCCGGCAATAATATATTGACGCACTGGAAGGACGGAATATTTTCCTATGGTTTCCAGCATTGGCGGTTCAATGGAGAAAGTCTCACCTGAGAAGGATGTGTCAAAGAAGATAATCACATGCCTCGATCGGATTTGTGACACATACCCCTCAATGGTCTTTGTGCTTATGGCCATTCTGGTAAACTCTTGGGGATCCTGCCTCAGTAATGGGCAGTTCCGAGGGATAATCCAGCCCAGCTTCGTGCCATCAACCAGGGTTTGAGTTTCACCGTTACCTGTGTAGTAAATGACAATGCCCCTATCCGTCTCCTGACAGGACTTTTGTACAAATGTATTGAAGCTGTTTTTCAACTCTTGAGAAGTTGGGTCAGTAACCAAAGTGACGTGAAAGCCGATGCGTTTAAAAAATCGAGAGACCTCTCTTGTGTCTTTGCCTGCATTGGGCAGATTCGGCCATTTATCATAATTGCCCACCCCTATCACGAGGGAATGATAGTCTTTATATAAATAAAAGCTCTGACCGCTTTGGGAAACAACACTGATTCCTTGAGTCACGGCAAAGGTTTGGAACGTAAATATCAGAGCAGCAATCAGGCATAGCAGTGAAAAAGAAATGATGAGGTTTTTCATAATATACAATCTGTAAAATGTAACGACTCAAAGGATGCAATGGAGAAATGGGAAAGAGAACTTTTTTCCCAGACATCACCAAGAATACTCTCAAAGTCAAAACCAAAAAGACTGGGATTCTCCCCGATAACTGCTGCTGAGATAATATAGAATACATAATCGTATGTCTCCTGAGGGATCTCATTTCTGTACTTCCTGAGAAGGGTCCAGAAGTTTCTCTCCCTTGGATTTTCAGGCATCTTTCGAATAAGCTCGTTTACCTTTCTTTCGCCCCAATTATATGAAGCAATAACCAGCAGTCCTGAAGCCTGAGCTTCGGTGTCATAAATATCCCTGAGGTACCTTGCTGCTGCCAGGGTAGATCTTCCAAAATGGTGGCGTTCATCAAGTAAATCTCTCCGGCGTTTGTGCACCAGCGGACCTGTGCGAAGCCCATAATTGGCCGCAGTGGAAGGAATGAACTGCCACATCCCTTTTGCAATTCCATATCTCGTCTTGGGGCCACATGCGTCAAGATTAAAATTACTCTCTTGCAGGGCAAGATAGACGAAGTGAGGTGGCAGGTCGTGGGCCGACATGGTTTCAGCTATCTTCGAAATGTACCCATTACGCCTCGCCCGATCAATAGCCTTTTCCAGCCTAGCAGTAGATTTCCATTTCTTGACATATTTCAGAACTTCTTCTGAAAAGCCCTCAGGCATGTTGATTTCACACTCACCAAAAATTCGAGCAATTCGAAGGATTGTCTTCTCCTTCTCATTCAATCTTTTCCCATACACCCCAAGGGAGTCAATAAGCTTGTCGTAGTTCTCCTCCATTTCTTTATGCCTGGCCTTGTATGTCTCTAAATGCCGCCTGGATTGTGCGTCTTTTTTGAGCCTTGCAGTCTTCAAGAATTCTGCAAATTCCAGTTCCAATGATTTTATGGAATAAAAGACATCCTCAGCTAATATCCTTTGTTCACGAACTTCAAGGTGTTTTGATACTGCATATACACCCACACCAAAACAGAGGCATAAAAGTACTCCAATGATAAGCAAAAATCCCCTCTTTTGCCTCTTCTGTACATGCTGGAAAGCACGGCGAATCATCATGGTGTGCAGGCCCACATTGTCATCAACGGAACTCCCTATATATCGCCGTAAATAGTGGGTCACAGAGTATTGGTCTGTTTCAGTGGCATCAGGTTGTTCAACCACTTCCGTGGTCAGTGTCAGGATCGGTCCATCTAAACTCAGTTTGATTTGGGTATTGCTTTTCAGAGGTGCCGTGTCAACCTTCTCACCATCCACGAAAGTCCCATTGGCGCTTTCTAAATCCCTTATCCACCACATTCCTTCTGAAAAGTACACTTCAGCATGTAGTCGGCTCACTACAGAATCAGAAAGACACACGTCACAACTCGGGTCCCGCCCGATACGAAAGGGCCCTGAAAAAGTGAAATCCGTCTTCTCAACATTACCCCTTTCTATTTTGACTCGTAACACCTGAGGTGTAGACTGATAGTTATTCATGTGAGTTTGCATGACGCGAACCGTAAATGGTATTTTTCTTTCCTTGATCTACAACTTGAGTGTTCGTAAGAAATTAACCCCTCTGCGCAATTCGACTGAATCAGATATTCTTTCCTGACGCAGATTCTTGACAACCTGAACAGTGGAAAATCCATATTTACGGCTATTTTTAGATTTCGAGGTCTTGTATCATAAATGCCTTTCAGATGGTTCTTCCAACCATCCACCTTATGCAGTTCATCGAGTATAAGGAGTTCGGTATCAGGCAACCATCCTGCATTTTTGATTATTTCGCGGTCTTCGAAAGAATCATAATTTAGATAAACGGATTTCTGAAATCCTTTGGCAATTTCCTGGGCCAGAAAAGTTTTTCCCACTTGCCGTGGACCGGTTAAAAAAACTATTTTCTTGACAAGATCTTGTGTTATGAATTTTTGTTTAATACGTTCCATGTGACTATTATGCATAACAATGCAAAATAGTCGAGATTATTTCGCATTGTTCTTCAAAATAGTCGAGTAGAGAGGTGAGGGGGTAATGCGCAATTGAAAACTTAACACTGCAAATAATCCCCCTCCTTTGAAAGGGGGGGTAGAGGGAGTAAAGTGTTACATCTCTCTTCATAGTACCCGAATTCCCTCACTTTCATGTACCCGTTTAGAGTTACTGAAAGCATGTTCTCACTTCTTAGAATTGGTTAATAAAAATGGTCATAACCAACTGTCAATACAAGGAATTATCTTACTCATGACCATCCCTAACCAATATACAGAATCATTTCCAATTGAGAAAGAAGTACGTGGTTGTGGGAGGATTGGGGTGCTATAAACAGAGCAGTAACAAGGATTATCGGCTGGAAGACGGGTATTCCGTCCAGTTTGTGGTTTTGAGACCGTCAATTCTTTCATAATGTTTCAAGTTATTAGTGACCAAAGTCAAATTATTGGCTAGAGCACAAGAAGCAACGATCAAGTCGAAATCATCCAAACGTGTACCACTTTTCTCCAACTGTGATTTAAGCATTCCAAATATTTCCACAGACTCCAGACCCAAGGGAATGATCTCAAGAAATTCTTCTAGGGTTCTTATTTTTGCGAGATTACTGGCCACATTTTGAGATTTGTATGCGCCATAATAGAGTTCCATAAGAGTAATTACACTCACCCTTAACGGATCGTTAATATGGATCTTTAAGTTCTCTCGGACGGCATCAGAACCTTTCATGCTGTAAATAATGGTGTCTGTATCAAGGAGAAACATTAAAAACCCTCATTGAGTTTCATTGAGTTTTTCCGGGTGCTTCTTATCTGCGTAATAATCTCTTCCGGTTCCTTGGAATCCGCCCATGATCCTGAAAGCTCCAGTAAGACCTGTGCTGGTGTTTTTGCTCTGTGAAATTGTTTTTTGTTGGCAATATATCTCCTTATTAAAAAGACCACCTGCTGGCTGATCGATCGATTTTCCGATGCTGCAAGATCTTTGATTTGAGCATACAGGGAATCTTCAATCCCTTTAATCTGCAAATTTGCCATGACCATTCTCCTTGCTCATATAATTTTCATGAAATAATACCACATGTTCATGAACACGTCAAGCAATAAGTTATTCCTAAATCCAAAGTCTATGTCAGCAAGTATTGTTTACCTGTTCCTATTTGTTTTCATTAAGCCTTGCTTTTGTCAGAAGTTGGGGAATCTATTAAGTATAATTTGCCTGAACCATTATTGCTTTTATTCTTCGCAATTTTTTTTCAATCAAATGTTTTTCTATCATATCTGTCCATACCCGATACAAATTTATATGTATTGTAGTCAGTTATTGTTTTTTCCCTAAACTCGCTGTAAACAAGCTGGTCTCGAATGAACAACCGAATGCACTTCTTCATTACATGATGCCGTAAAAATGCTGAGGCATCATTAAGCACCACGAGATCAACCTCTTTCCCCACGAATTCTGACAATTCATGGATCAAATCAAGAAGATCAATGCCTGACAAGGGTTGTTTAAAAAAACTGCAACATCCAAATCATTCAAAGGCCTGTTCAAACCTTTCTTATCACTGCCTTATGTCCGTCCATAAACGGCCTCTCAGGTTTGTATTCTTAAAGTAATCCTGCCCAACTGTTCAGATGGAATTATTTTAGGAGTAGATCCGTGATATACCAAGAAACATACCAATTTCGGCATAATACAAGCCATTACTATAATTTGAGAGGCATGTCAAGTTGTTTGCTTATTGAGTGTCTGAAGGAAAACTGGATAGAGTCCATCCAGAAATGAGATATTTTCTGCAAGGTCAAGGAAGACGAAGATTTTAATCCCAG
>JAXHSZ010000512.1:0-4227 GCA_034190725.1 Thermodesulfobacteriota bacterium | reverse complement strand
GCACTACAGAGAAGGCAGATATAGAATACCTTATTCAAGAGGTTCCAAAAGCGGTTGATCAGACCATGGATGGTGTGAACCAAGTTGCAAAGATCGTTCGATCAATGAGGAAATTTTCTCACCCAGGGCAAGAGAAGAAAACAATAATCGACATCAATGAGGCAATTGAGAGCACCATCACAGTAGCAAGAAATGAGTGGAAATATGTCTCAGATGTAGTAACGAACTTTGATCCTTCACTTCCGTCAATTCCCTGCCTCCCGGGTGAGCTCAATCAGGTATTTTTAAATATGATCACAAACGCTGCTCATTCTATTGGTGATGTTATTGGAGACGGATCCAATGGAAAAGGAACAATAAAGATCAGCACTCAAGGCTTTGATGATTCAGTACAAATTCGTATCAGTGATACGGGCACAGGTATTCCAGAGGAGATCAGGTCTCAAATCTTTGATCCATTTTTCACAACTAAGGAGGTAGGCAAGGGGACAGGGCAGGGGCTGGCTATATCGTATTCTGTAATTGTTGAAAAGCATGGTGGAACCATTTCTTTTGAAACGGAGATGGGAAAGGGGACTACCTTTACAATCAAATTACCGAATGTCCATCCTTAACATATTAATTTGCTGCAGCCTTTATGTCAGATTCAGATGCATAATTTTAGTTAAAAAACTTCATCTCCCTTGTTCCTTCATAGAAGATCTGATCTTTGGGTGGACACTACTTTTAAAAAACGGATTTTAAAAAAATGAAAAAGAAAATTTTGTTTGTAGATGATGAGCCGAATATACTGCAAGGGCTCAAAAGAATGCTCAGAAGTATGCGTGATGAATGGGACATATCATTTGCAGAGAGTGGACAAGAGGCTCTGGACATTCTCACCAGAGAGGATTTTGATGTGGTGGTCTCAGACATGAGGATGCCTCGTATGAATGGAGCACAATTGTTGGATGAGATAAGGATTCTTTACCCGCAAATCGTGCGAATTGTATTATCAGGACATTCTGACAAAGAGATGATTCTAAAATCCGTAAGATCAACTCATCAGTACCTTTCAAAGCCTTGTGACGCCCAGAAATTGAAAAGTACCGTAACCCGTGCATGTGCTCTTCGAGACCTTCTAGAAAAGGATTCTCTCAAACGGGTGGTATCACAAGTAGACTCTCTCCCGAGTTTGCCGTCATCCTATTCCAAACTGATGGATGAATTACAATCTTCTGACGCTTCCACGAAAAGGGTTGGAGATATAATGGCCAAAGACCTGGGCATGACAGCAAAGGTTCTCCAGCTAGTTAATTCCGCTTTTTTCGGACTTCCGGTACATGTATCAAGCCCATCACAGGCGGTGAATCTCCTTGGAATAGACACAGTAAAGGCACTCGTTCTCTCAGCTGAGGTATTCTCAAAATGTAATCAGGAAAGGCTTCCCGGCTTTTCCATTGAAAGTCTTTGGGATCACTCAATCAATACAGGTACAATTGCAAAAGAGATTGCCAAAATGGCAAAAATCGACAGCAAATTGGTTGATGATGCTTTTATGGCAGGCATACTTCACGATATCGGCAAACTCATTATTGTTGAAAGCCTTCCTGATAGTTATAAAAAAGTCTTAGAATTGATGAACTCCGACAAACTCTCCTTTTTTGATGCGGAATATCTGTCTCTTGGTGCTACTCATGCAGAAATGGGTGCGTATCTTCTAGGATTGTGGGGCCTACCGGATCCTATTATAGAGGCAGTTGCTTTTCACCATTGCCCAAGTAATTGTCCGGGAGGTCGTTTTGGCCCATTGATAGCTGTTCATATTGCAAATGCTTTGGAGCATGAAGAAGAGAACGGCACTTATTCGGACAAAATCATCTCAAGAATTGATCATGAATATATAGATGGGTTGGGTCTGACAGAGAAAATAGTTCAATGGCAGGAAGTTCGAGATGATATAAAAAAGAGGGGCAAACATAATGAGTGAGAACGTACTTTTTGTGGATGATGAAAAAAAAGTGCTGGATGCTGTTGAGAGACAGTTTAGGAATAAATTACATATTGAAACTGCATTGAGCGGTCAACATGGCCTGAAGAAGATCGCTGAAAACGAACCATATGCTGTGATCGTATCAGATCTGCGTATGCCTGGAATGAACGGCATCGAGTTTTTGTCTCGCGTGAAAGAGATTACCCCTGATAGTGTACGAATAATGCTTACTGGTTATGCGGACTTACATTCAGCAATTCGGTCTGTAAATGAGGGAAGTATCTTCAGGTTCCTTACTAAACCCTGTGAACCTGATACCATTGAAAAAGCACTTGATCTCGGGATCAGGCAGTATCAACTCATAATATCGGAACGGGAACTCCTTGAGGAAACTCTGAGGGGAAGCATTAATATTCTGACAGAGGTACTTGCCTTTGTCAATCCTGAAGCATTCGGACGATCAGAAAGAATCAAGCGTTATGTAAATGAAATCGTGACGTATCTAGATGTTTCAGAAATTTGGCAGATTGAGACTGCTGCCATGCTTTCACAGATAGGGTGCGTGATTTTACCGGAACAAACATTAATAAAGATGTATCACGGTGAAGAGCTAAGCAAAGAGGAATCACAGCTTTTTGATATGCATCCAATTATCGGATCTGATTGGATTACTCACATACCACGCATGAAGGAGATCGCTGAGATAATAGTCTATCAAGAAAAGCATTTTGATGGATCTGGAAACCCCAAGGATAGTAGAAAGGGGGAGGAGATTCCACTGGGATCACGAATTCTAAAGGTGGTCCTCGACTTTGATGTATTGGAAACAAAGGGAATTTTTCGAGGCAGAGCATTAACAGAGCTGAAGAGCAGATCAGGTTGGTATGATCCTTCTGTTCTTGGTGCTCTTGAAGTGGTTTTAGACTTAAAAGCAAACTATGACGTTAAGGAAATAACCATAAAAGATCTCAGACCCAGTATGATACTCGATCAGGATGTCATAACAGGGAAAGGCCAGTTACTTCTTGCTCGAGGTCACGAGGTAAGTTATGTTTTAATTAGAAAATTAAAAAACTTCGCCATTAACGATGGGATTAAAGAGCCGTTTCGTGTGTACATACCGAGAAAATGAGTGAAACAAAAGAGAGAAAACTCAGAGGCGCACGATATGGGAGAGAAGGTAGATTTGGAAAACAGAAAACTCGTTCTCCAAAACCATTGCAAGATAAAAGAAGATAGAGGAAAAGATTTTTATTTGAAAGCTTTCCAGGAAAGCAAAAAGAGATACAGACAGTTGATTTCTGAAATGCCGATTGCTTTTGTATTGGGCGAGGTAATTACAGACGAAGACAATCGTCCCTGTAACTTCTGGATTTTAGAAGCGAACCCTGCATTTGAGGATGTGACGGGAATAAAACGAGAAAATATAGTGGGAAAGACAGCGTTGGAACTGTTGCCTTGGCTGGATTCGTCTCTTATCGAAAAGTTTGGAGAGGTTGCTCTTACAGGAAACAACTTTCAATTTGAAAGATACTCTACAGGTTTTAATAGACATTTCAAAGGAAAGGCATTCTGCATCGAGAAGGGTAAAGTCGCCCTTATGTTGGAGGATATACATAATTTCACACAGACAAAAGAAAAATCCAAACGTTCTGGCAATGAATGGGAGACTCTCCTTAAGAACACTCGAAGTATAATCATTCGCGTTGATCACCATGGATATGTTGAGTATATCAATCATGACATGATGGGGCTTAGATCAGGTGAAGCAATTGGTCAATGCATCTACGATTATTGTAATAAGGATGATAGAATTCTGGCTGAACAAGAGATCCAGCATGTAATTGAGTCCGGAGAGTTCAGCCATCATGAATTGATGTTTGACTCTCCTAACGGGAAAAGACGCTGCTACGAAATTCATGTTGGACCTGTTGTTAGTGATGGAAAGGTCATCGCTGTCACGATAATTGCTTCAGACGTCTCTGAACGCAAAACCCTGGAAAGAGATTTGAGAACGGCCAATGACAGGCTCATGGAGATATTGGACAAGGTTCCCTTTGGAGTTGTGATAATTGGGAAAGATAAAAAGATTCGATGGGCAAATGAAGAAACGAAGAAGCTGATCGGATTGAAGTTGGAAGATCTTATGGACAAATGTTGTAATGAGTTTTTATGTCCTAAAGAGCAGTCAATGTGTCCAGTCATAGACTTGGGACTTTCCATTGACAAGGTTGAGAGAATTCTTCGCTCCAAAG
>JAXHSZ010000511.1:0-3518 GCA_034190725.1 Thermodesulfobacteriota bacterium | reverse complement strand
ATTAAATAGTCAATAAGATTTTTTTGCTGATAAAATATTGATCAGACTAAGTTTAGGAGGAAAGTGATGGTGGGCATTACAAATAGAAAACTTGATCTGGGCACCTGGGAGTGGATCTTCTGTGGGGAATTTGACGGCAGGTGCAGAAAGAGAGCATTGATCAACATTATCGGAGAATAAAGAATGATTTGTGCCGAATCATTTCCCGACTGAAGTCACACTTTATTGGTCGGGGCATCGCACAAAAGATTATAATTTTTAAAATGTTCAAAGATAAACCGCATTGAGGGACTTATTAAAGAAATTTATGTTGAATTCATCATAGTTCTTAGGTTAAGATATCAATATATAATTTCATTACGTCTAAATATTTTTATGAAGCCTTCATTTTTTTCAAGAGCTCGTTTCAATGAAACGATTCAGAAAAATATATAAAACTCTCGTCTTTAAAGTCTCTTTGACATTCAAAAATCTGTTTTTCATCTTCAAGAAAGAACGACTCTTCAGGATAATCGGGGTAGCCCTTCTTGTTCTGTCTCTCTGTGCTTTGAGTCTCTATTTCATTGAATACAAATCCATGAAGACGTCAATAAAAACCATTGGAGATGCTTTTTGGTGGGCTTTTGTGACGATCACGACAGTAGGTTATGGAGATAAGGTGCCTGGTACATGGGGTGGAAAATTGGTTGGGCTTATACTCATGTTTTCCGGGATCGTCTTGCTTTCCATCATCACAGCCACTATTGCCTCAATGTTTGTCCATGAAAAGATCAAGGAGGAGAGAGGATTGGAAACGATCAAAGAGAAAGATCATATTGTCATCTGTGGATGGAACTCCCATGTTGAAAAGGTAATTGAGAGATTCTTAGGGGATGAACATACCAAGAAAAAAGCCATAGTACTTGTAAACGAACTCTCCCTTGATGAAATGGATGCTGTCAGGTCAAAATACCGGAAACATAATCTCAAGTGTATTCGAGGCGATTTTCTCCATGAGGATGTGTTGAATCGGGCTGATATCAAAAGAGCAAAGTATGCTATTGTTGTTGTTGACACATCCGGTGATCATTCACTTCATAAAGCAGATGAGCGAACAGCACTGGGTACCCTTGCGATAAAGACGATGGCCCCGAATGTCAGAACATGTGCAGAGCTCCTGAGTGTGGAAAACAGACAGCATCTCAAAAGGGCAAATGTGGACGAAATCATTGTAAGAGACGAACATATAGGAGAGATATTGGCCAGTTGCGCAGTACAACCGGGATTTTCAAAAGCTATATCTCGGCTCTTGTCTCATAATGGTGGTCAAAGATTACAAAAATGGGAAATCCCAAACAGGTTTGTGGGAAAAGCATACAAGGAATTAACCCATTTCCTCAGAGAAAATCACCGATCAATACTTATCGGCCTGTTAACGGAAAAGAAGGGATTGCAGCTAGAGGATATCTTGTCCGAGGATGCCACTGCCATAGACAGGTTCATAAAGAAAAAATTTGAGGAATCCGAAAAAGACTACTTTTTCGGCAAAGAAGGTATAGAAGTGATTATTAATCCGGAAGATGACTATATTATTACAAAAAACGACGATGCTATAGTTATTGCAGGCGAAAGGATCTAAAAAGAAAATATGGATGATATCTCCTTTTGTAAAAAGATCTCCATATTTTCGGATCTCACAGATCAAGAAATAAAAAAGATCATGGGGATTATGAAGGAGGTGGAGTTCCCTCAAGAATCATCAATCATACAAGAAGGGGAGGTTGGCGTCAGTATGTACGTCATACGTGACGGATCTGTAGAGGTCTCAAAGACGCTGGCTATGAAAATCGGCAACGAGGGTTTTGAAGAAAAAGAAAAGATCTTACAACGACTCAGTGCACATGACCACGCTGTCTTCGGTGAAGTGGTTCTCCTGGAAGACAACATCAGAACAGCCTCTGTAACAGCCATTACTGATTGTACTCTCTGGCGGATTGAAAAGAACGACTTTCAAAAACTGACAGATGAAGATCCAAAGTTGGGATTCAAGATAATAAAGAATATTGCTCGGTTGGTATGCACCAGATTGAGGAAAGCGGATGAGGATACTGTAAAATTAACCACTGCCCTGAGTATAGCCCTCAGCTCATGATAAATGGAAATCATGATTCATGATTTACCCTAATATTTCCCTTGACAACTCATCAAAAATCATTTAAATTGGCAAACTTACACCATATTTAAGGCCACTAAACTCCACATCAAGAGGATTATTCGTGTTTGAGAGCCTCACGGAAAAGCTGAACACAGTCTTCAAGAAACTCAGGGGACATGGGAAACTCACTGAACAGAACATCAAAGATGTTTTAAGAGAGATTCGTATGGTTCTCCTGGAGGCGGATGTCAATTTCAGAGTGGCAAAAGACTTTGTTGAAGCCATCAGAGAGAAAGCCCTTGGCCAGGAAGTCTTGACAAGCCTTACCCCGGCTCAACAAGTGATAAAGATAGTAAATGAAGAACTCACATCCCTATTGGGAGGAGAGAGTTCGCAACTCAGGCTTTCAGGGAAGCAGCCAATCTCGATACTGTTTGTTGGGTTGCAAGGCTCTGGCAAGACAACCACCGTCGGGAAGGTCGCCCGATTCTTGAAAGAGAAGAATTACAGGCCCTATCTTGTCCCTGCAGACGTTTCTCGTCCGGCAGCTATTGAGCAGTTACACAAACTGGGACGAGATGTGGAAGTTGACTCATACAAACCGGGACCTGGTGAAACTCCACTCACAATCTGTAAGAAGGCAGTTCAATTTGCTAAAAGTAACCTCAACAATGTCGTATTGATTGACACCGCCGGTAGGTTACATATAGATGAAGAGTTAATGCAGGAACTAAAAAGTATAAAAGAGAGTATTCTTCCCAGAGAGATCCTTCTGGTTGCCGATGCCATGACCGGTCAGGATGCGGTCAATGTGGCAGGCAAATTTAACGATGTGCTGGATATTGATGGCGTCATTCTCACTAAGATGGACGGAGATGCCAGGGGAGGAGCTGCCCTCTCAATCAAGGCGGTTACACAAAAACCAATCAAGTTTGTGGGCACTGGTGAGCACCTCGATGCCCTGGAAATTTTCTATCCGGACAGGGTGGCTTCTCGAATCTTGGGGATGGGGGATGTTCTGTCTCTCATTGAAAAGGCCCAGGAAAATTTCGATGAAAAGAGGGCAGCAGAACTTGAAAAGAAAATAAGAAAGAACACATTCACTCTGGAAGATTTTAAAGATCAGATTCAACAAATAAAAAGAATGGGTTCATTGGACCAGATTTTTGGGATGATTCCGGGAATGGGCAAATTAAAAGGTATCGGGAATGCACAGGCCGACGAAAAGGAATTAGTCAAGATAGAGGCTATTATCAATTCTATGACAAAGAAAGAAAGATTGAACCACACCATTCTGAATGGAAGCCGGCGTAAAAGAATCGCCAAGGGCAGTGGTACAAATGTTCAGGATGTAAACAGACTCATCAAGAACTTCAATCAAACA
>JAXHSZ010000510.1:0-6567 GCA_034190725.1 Thermodesulfobacteriota bacterium | reverse complement strand
CTGCAATAAGTGATCCTTCAGAGGGAAGCATCCACGCTGAAGGCGATATCATCGCCTTCGATGGCTCAGGCGTTGACAATGAGGATGGAATCCTCACCGGCAGCTCTCTTGTATGGAATTCGAGTATTGATGGTCAGATAGGAGAGGGAACATTTTTTACGACGAGTGACTTGTCAACAGGGACGCATATCATAACCCTTACTGTTACCGACAGCGGGGGGGCGACAGGACAAGATTCCATAAACATTACGGTTGAACAGGGAGATTCTGTAGACAGTGACGAAGATGGTATGCCTGACTGGTGGGAAGAACAAAATGGTTTAAATCCTGAAGAGGATGATGCAAATGTTGATACTGATGATGATTCCTTGGATAATTTGGAAGAATATCAATATGGTACTCATCCAAATAACCCGGATACAGATAACGATTCCTTGCCCGATGGTTGGGAAGTGAACTATGGACTTGATCCAAACGATAATTCTGGGGAAAATGGAGGACAAGGAGACTTTGACAATGATGGATGGACAAATTACGAAGAATACATAAATTTCTACGATCCTACCGTTGATACTTCACCAGCACCAACTCCTCCGCAAATAGTGGAAACCATCCCTCATGATGGTGCGGGGATTTACGATACCACACGGATACCCAACAATACATCGTTTGCCGTTCGAATGCAAGACGATGATGGGATGGACATCACTGACGTAGCCAGTATTCAGTTTACAATAACGATAGGTGAAGATTCATATATCAGAGATATAAACAGCAGTGATGTGGTTCGGATTAAAAACCTGACCTCGGAGGAAGATACCCGGATTACAGAGTTATGGGCTGTCTACGATAGGTCGAAGGATACGGATGGCGTATATCCGTTTGATACAGAAGTCAACATCATGGTTGATGCCAGAGATTGCAGGGGTGATTGGATGGTTCAGGAGAGTTATTCTTTTAGGGTAGAGACGGAATCCCATCATGAAGACGCAAATGATCCGGCAAACCTGCCAACAACAGAAGAAACCTCCACAGGTGATATGACAACCATAACTCTTGTCACAAATGACGGGTTGAACGGGATACAAATCGTGTATAATACGGATGAACCAATAAAACCGCAGGTGGGACCATATGATGAGATTCCACCCCTTAATACAAAAGGTGTTAAATCCTTAGGTTATCCAATTAACCTCCAACCACCTACAGTATTTAATAACCCTGTCACAATCATTATACCGTATAATGACAAGGGTACACCTAGAAAGTCCAAAATATATATGCACAATGGCGTCGAATGGGTATATGCTTGCAGTTCGTATAATTCCCACGGAGTAATCCAGCCGGATGGAGAGGGTTGGGTCGTCCCCGGTTCATTGGTATGTGATGAAGATGCGGATCCCCCCACATTAGAGGTTCAAATATGTCATTTCACTGGTGTTCAAACAGGTTTTACTGATGAAGAGAGTGGAGATAACGACAATGACATAAGTGGTCTTAATGATGACAGTAACAATGATGGAAGCAATAGCGGCAGCGCCGGCGGCTGTTTTATTACAAATGCAAAAGGAAGTTCATCTCCGTCCTGGGAAGCAAGGATTCTTTATCCGATTACTCTGCTTCTGATTTTAATAATGGCCTGTTCTGCGGTTGTTTACTTGTGGAGAATGAAAAGCAACTGAACTTTACTGATTTTGAATGATTTGGGGTGGTTCTACAATCTCAACATTTTCAGGGATGTCGAAGAGAAACACTGAATCAGATAATCCCTGATTCGTAGTAGAATTTTTGAATTTAATTCGTATGAAATTCCCATAAAAATCATTGAAGTAGAGTTCTCCTACGAGAAAAGTTTTCTTATCGATCAAAAGAAATAGGTCGTTAAAGTTAGACTGTTGCTCCTTCGGCACAAGTTTCAAAGAGTAGTTTTTCTCTTCATCACCCAAAGGGGATTGAACCAGTTGGATATCGAAATCCCTTTTCAGATTTCCCATTCCCATGAGAAAAAATGTAGAGGTGCTTGTCCGATACACTTTTGAAAGTTTGTTTATTATTACCTGTTTATCTTCAGGCAAATACATCCACAGAGTTTCTCCATCTGTGACAATCGCCTGCTTTGTAGGTCCTATATAATCCCATCGTAACTTTCCCGGATTTTTAAAGTATATTTTCCCATTTGCAACTTGAGTTTTATTGAAGGACTTGAGTGTAGATTCTTGAACGAAATCTGCAGTGAAGTCCCTTGTTCCCTGATACACATCTTGAATTTTTGTTATAATATTTTCTAGGGGCATACCTGAGGTTGACCCGGGTAAAAAAAGGGATATGACGAAAGTTACTCCAAAAATGAAGATATGGCCACGGCTTTTCATTAACTTCAAAAATCTCCTGATCTATAATTTGTTTACTAAAACTTTTCTCGGTTTCACTCCATCAGAAGGGCCAATCACACCTTCTTTTTCCATTTTCTCTATAATTCTGGCTGCTCTGTTATAACCTATCCTCAAATGCCTCTGTACCATTGAAATCGAAGCCTGCCTGGTATTGGACACCAATTCCACTGCTTCATCGTATTTCTCATCGTACTCACCATTGGTTTTTGAGTAAATATCTTCTTTGGGCTCAAGTATGGACAGGTCATAATTAGAAGGCTCTTGCTCTTTTATAAATGCAACTACTCGCTTGATCTCCCCCTCTGAAAGATAAGCCCCATGGATTCGTTGTAGCTTTGATGTGCCAGGCTGCAGAAAAAGCATATCACCAGATCCTAATAGGTGTTCTGCACCGCTTGCATCTAAAATAGTACGAGAATCTACTTTTGACGATACTTGAAAAGAAATCCTTGCAGGGAAATTCACCTTGATTAAGCCGGTTAATACATCCACGGAAGGACGTTGGGTGGCAATAACCAAATGAATTCCTGCTGCTCTCGCCATCTGGGCCAACCTGGCTATTGATCCCTCAACTTCTTTCGAAGAAACCATCATCAGATCCGCCAATTCATCTATGATAACCATAATGTATGGCAGTTTTTCAAATTGATCTTTTGGTTCGCCTTCCTCTAATGACGAATCTTTCTTTAAATTCTCTATTACTCTGGTTGGATCTATCAATTCATTCTCAAGCTTCTGGTTGTAACGACTTATGTTTCTCACACCTTTTTCAGCGAGTAATTGGTACCTTCTTTCCATCTCTTCCACCAACCATTTCAAGACTATGGCAGCCTGCTTTGCCTCTGTGACAACCGGACTCAAGAGATGAGAGATTCCATCATAGGGCGAAAGCTCCAACCTCTTTGGATCTATCATAATAATCTTGACCTCAGATGGAATGACTTTGAATAAAACGCTACAAATCATTGAATTTACACAAATACTTTTTCCTGTTCCCGTTGCCCCTGCTATCAGTAGGTGTGGCATCTTTGTGAGATCACTTACTACTGGAGAACCAAAGATGTCTTTTCCTAAAACTATGGGAATCTTTGAAGGTGATCTCTTGAAAATATCTTCACTTACTATATCCTTAAAATAAACAGTCTCTCTTACAGAATTCGGGACCTCTATACCCACAACGGACTTTCCAGGGATTGGAGCCACTATTCGAATACTGATTGCCCTGAGTGCCAGAGCTAAGTCATCGGATAGATTGACGATTCGATTTATCTTGACCCCTGGGGCAGGTTCATATTCATACATGGTTATCACTGGACCGGGCCTCACCTCTATTACGTTACCTTCTACACCGAAGTCGGAGAGTTTTTTTTCGAGAATTTTAGAATTCATTATTAAACTCTCTTTTTCAACCTTGACATCCCTTTGTTCCTGGGTTTCCAAAAGTGATAGGGGGGGCAATTGATACGAACCACTCGATTTGGGAATATCAAATTCTCGTTGAATCGGTTTTTTTCTTTCATTGGGCTTGTGATATTTTGGATGAAAATCAATAATCGTGGGTTGTTTTAATGTATGAGGTTTCTTCTTTGTTGCACGAACCGGACTCTTCTTTTTTGTTGGTGTTGATTTTCTCCGATGTATAAATGAAGAAGCGCTGAGACGTTCAAAGATTTTTAGAATTGAGTTTCTTATTCTGCTTATAAGCCACACTAGGGATACATTGGTGCTCATCATTAGCGAGCAAATAAAGAGCAGGATGAGAAGAGTATATGCACCCATCTGATTCACATACTGTTGTAGCTCTCTGACAAGAACCCCACCTACAATCCCACCGGCAATAATTGGTTCATTAAAGATTCTGACATGAGTAAACTTCAAGCTTAATATACCAGTCGTTGACAAAATCAGAAGAAAATAACTGATCAATTTGAAGTACGTGATTTTCAACTCTCTTCGAACAAATAATCTGAGAGATATTATAAAGAGAATGATGGGGAAAAGATAAGAAGCCAAACCAAAGATTTGCAAAAAACCGTCAGACAAATATGATCCTGCAACTCCCCAAAGATTGCTGACTTTGTCAATGTGAGAGTTGTAATTATTAAAGGATGGATCTTTGGGGTTATAAGAAATCAAGCTTGAGGTGATAAAGACTGTAATGACAAAGATAATTAATCCCATGACCTCTCTTGCTATTCTATTTTTTGAGATAATCAACGCCATTTTATTCATTTCTACAGTTATATCCTTATGAAAATATCTTTTATCTCCATCTCATTAGCTTTTTTGTTTCTCTCCTGTCTCCTAATGAAATTGAGCATGATATCGTGAATAACAGATTTTTTAAGCTGAATTGAACACAAAACTTTCTTATAATGCCATGTCAGGATTTCTTTGTAAAGGTTTAATCAGAACAGTTTTCTAAAAGATTTTTAGTGATTACTCCTCGAACCTTATCCATGAGATCACTCCTGTCCTTTAATCCCATATTGAAGGTTTCAATAGGTTTGTCAATGATGACTTTAATATTTCCTGGATGCACGATCCTGGTTCCCCTTTGCATAATCTTGTAAGTGTCTATAATTGTTATTGGAACTATTGGTATTTTAGTCCGGAGGGCGAGAATGAATCCGCCTTTCATAAAAGGCTGAAGCATTCCATCATAACTTCTTGTTCCTTCAGGAAAGATCATCACTGAATCCCCACGCTGCAGCTTTGCACGGGCAGAGTTGATACTCTGTACAGTGCTATGAGGATTGAGCCTGTCAATACTTACACATCCAACCAAAAGCATCAACCAGCCTAAAACAGGGACTTGAAATAATTCCTTTTTAGCCAGCCACCTCAGATGAAGAGGCAGTGTAGTCAATGCAATAATATCATATATGCTCTGGTGGTTTGACATAAATATCTGCGGTTTGTCTCGAATAATATTCTCAAGCCCCGATATCTCCAATTTCACCCCGCTGGTGAAAAGATTCAATCTCCCCCATTTAGCAGCACAAAAGCCAATTATCTTTCCTCGCTTATCAAAGGGGACAACAAGAATAATCACGGGAAGAGCTACTAAACATGAAAAAGTTATTACAACCCAGAAATAGATCGATCTTAACAAATTCACCTCATTCCCCTTTAAGGAGTGGCCATTCATGAATGGCTGTTTTATGCAATCTCTACGTTAAACTCAGACGGAAAGGCACATGGCACTGTGCCCCTACATACCTAATATATTCCTGCGTTTTAAATCTTCTTTCTTGACCTTGCAGAGAATATCACTTTTCTGGATGGAGACTCATTCACTGTTCATGAGTGAAGAGGTTCAGGAAGAACGGTTTCAAAATATATCGGAAACACAACCCATTGATTTGTAAGCTCTGAAAAACCAGTAATAGAGCGTCGAATGAACTTCACTCACGTTGGATCAAGCTTCATTGAAACAGATGTCCCACCATGCCGCGCGCATACGTTTTAATATTCATTTTTTGTGTGATATAAGATGAATTGCAAGGAAATGAAGAGCAAGAAAAGCAACCCTAAACCTTTGAACCTTGAACCCATGAGCTTGTATCAGGAATTTTACTGAGTGTCCATCCAGAAATGAGATATTTTTTGCAAGGACAAAGAAGACAAAAATTTAACCGCAGGAATACATTGGGTATTTTGAGGATTAAAATCTGAGTCTGACGAAGAGATTGCGGAAAATAGCTATTTATGGATGGGCACTACTTAGTAATTTCAAAATTCAATAGGTCTCACAGAAACCACAGCATACGCAGCTATTCCTTCTCCTGCCCCGGTAAATCCCAACCCCTCTGTTGTGGTTGCCTTTACGTTAACCTTGTTGGATCTGATTTCTAAAGTATCGGCAATCTTTTCAATCATCCCTGGAATATATTCAGCCATTCTAGGATTTTGGGCCACTATTGTCGAGTCGATATTATTTATCTTGAATTGTCTCTCTTGCCTGAGAATATTTACTACTCTGAGTAACTCTAAACTGGATATCCCTTTAAATTTCAGATCATTTTCAGGAAAATGCCTCCCTATGTCACCTTCTCCGATGGCTCCCAGCAAAGCATCACAGATAGCGTGAAGAAGAACATCACCATCAGAGTGTCCTAATAACCCTCTTTCGTAAGGTATTTCCACTCCACCCAGGATGAGTTGTCTTCCT
>JAXHSZ010000051.1:0-19699 GCA_034190725.1 Thermodesulfobacteriota bacterium | reverse complement strand
GACCTTTACATCATCATCAAGATTCGTCCTCATCCATACTTTGAAAGGAAGGGTGACGATATATTTCTAAAGGTCCCCATTACCATATATGAGGCGATAACAGGAGGCACTATCGAAGTTCCCACAATAGATGGTAAAACAACGATGAGATTGCCGGCAGGCACTCAAGGGGGACAGAAATTCAGATTAAGGGCGAAAGGGGTTCCACACCTTGGTGGCAATGGGAGGGGAGATCAGTATGTTATTGTGAAGATCGCTGTGCCCACAAACCTCGATGAAAGATCAAAAGAAATCCTTGATGAATTCAACAAACTCAACCCGGAAAGTCCGAGAAAAGCGAAGGGTTGGTAAGCAGTTAAAAGTACATTTAAAGAAGACAGAAAAATTTTGAACATCACATTACAAGAGAAAGGTGTCTTCAAATGTTTGACTTCACTGAGTATAGAGAGTACGTCTCGGATCGGGCGTTTCAGATTTTGTCTCTCGCTGTGGAGGAGTCCAGAGAGAGAAAGCATTTTTATTTAGGTATTGAGCACATATTTTCAGCTCTGATCAAACAAGAGAAAGCCTTGTTTCATGAGATCATGTCTGAATTAAATCTTGATCCTCAAAGTGTTACTCACTATTTAGACGAATATCTCAACGTCTCCAAACAGTACCTGGGCGTGGGTTTAAAAGTACCTCCTGCAACGAAGAATGTCTTCAAGATTGCGTGGGAAGAGGCACAGAGGTTTGGGAGGAATATTGTAGAACCTGAAGATATATTTGCAGCTATTTTTCAGGAAGATGAGGGGATTCCCGCTAAGATATTCAAAGGATTCGGCGTAGAACCTGACACAGTTCTTCAACTCATCATCATCAAGGCAAAGAACCTTGACAACAAAGAAGAAGAAATTAAAAAGAGATTCGAGCTCCCCCCCCATCTTAAATATTTTGGAGTCAACCTGAACAAATTGGCTCGATTGGGGAAACTGCCCTTTATTGTGGGAAGAGAGAATGAGATTAGCCAAATGATGGAGATCCTCTGCCACAGAGAGAGGGCGAATTCAGTAATGGTCATAGGAGAGCCTGGCGTAGGAAAGACAGCCATTGTAGAAGGACTTGCAATGAAATTGGAATTTGAATCCCAGGCAATACCCTTCCGTTTAAGAGCCCATCAAATAGTGAACCTACAGATGAACTCAATGGTTGCAGGGACAATATTCAGAGGTATGTTTGAAGACAGAATGGAAAAGATCATAAGAGAGCTCAAAGATCGGAAGAACATTATACTCTTCATTGATGAAGCCCATAGTCTCATTGGGGCCGGTTCCGCAATGGGTGTACCCAGCGATGCTGCCAATATATTCAAATCGACCCTGGCACGGGGTGAGATACAGATTATTGGGGCAACAACCACAGCCGAATACAAGACCTATATCCAGGAAGATGAAGCATTGGCCCGTCGTTTTCGAACCGTTTCTGTTGCTGAACCTACTGATAAGGAGACAGAAAAGATTTTAAAGAGGATACGTCCAAGAGTAGAGAGAAATTACTCAGTGAAGATTACTGATGATGCTATTGATACCTGTTTGACCATGTCCAATAGATACATGAGAGCCGTTCGAATGCCGGACAAACCCATTTCATGGATGCACACTGCGTCAGTAAAAGTAGAAGTGGCAGGGGAGAGAAAGGAAGTCTTGTCGGAAAACATCATAGATGTGATCTCACAGGAGGCATGTATTCCCAGAGACATGGTATCGAGGGATACGGTAGAGAGATTTCAGGATATAGAGTCACAACTGTCTCAGAGAGTTGTAGGTCAGCAGGAAGCGATTTCATCTGTGGCCAGGCATCTCAGGTTAAATAAGGGGCCTTTGAAAGAAAATTTTGATACACCGGACGGAGTTTTGCTTTTTCTCGGCCCTACGGGAGTGGGAAAGACCGAGTTGGGTAAGGCTTTGGCAGAAATTTTGTTTGGAGATGAAAAGAAAATGGTGCGTCTGGACATGTCGGAGTACAAGGACTCTTCAATCTCAGTGGACAAACTGATAGGCATGCCCCGAGGTATTGTGGGTTCGGAGAGAGGAGGGATACTCTCAAATCAATTGCGGGACAACCCGTATACCGTTGTGCTTCTGGATGAAATGGAAAAGGCAAATCATTATGTGCTGAACCTCTTTCTCCAGGTCTTTGATGAAGGCTGGCTGACAGATGGAAGAGGGAAGAGGGTTTATTTCAGTGATGCAGTGATTATCATGACTTCGAACCTGGGCTCGGATGAGTTCAAACGTTTTTCAAAACCCATGGGTTTTCTCGATGATAAGCATCAACAAGAGTCTATGAAGAAGGCTATAATGAAAGAGGTGGAGAACACTTTTACTCCTGAATTCATCAATCGTATTGACGACATAGTCGTATTCTCACCCCTTTCGCGAGAAGATGTCAAGAAGATAACGAAGATGTACATAAGTAAGATAGAAGAAACCCTGAATGCCCAAAATAAGGGGATATGCGTATCGGAGAGAGCATTAGACCACCTGGTGGGAGCTGGTTATAGTCAGAAATACGGTGCACGGTTTTTAAAAAGAACCATAGATGAAAAAGTAAAGATACCTATTACACTTCATTGGAAAGAAGGATCAAAATTTATAGTGGATGTTGAGGATGAAAGGCTTGTCGTTCATTGGAACTGAAAAGGGGGGGGAATTATGGCAAGGGATGATGAGGATAAAGGATTTAAGGTCACCGACAGAAGGCACTTTGCTGAGAGCACAAATGAGGTTGAAGACGACGAGAGGAAAGAAGCGACAGCAAAAGGAGGGGAGGCAAAGAAGAAAGTAGAAAAGGGAGAGAAGAGAGAAGGGAACAAAAGAGAAGAGCAGATTCCACTGCCGGAGATGAACTTCCCGACTTTTATATTTTCTCTCAATTCATCGGCACTCTTCCATCTTGGTGAGATACCAGACCCTGAGACCAACGCGAGGGAGAAGAATCTCCCATTGGCAAAACAAACCATTGACATTATCAGTATGTTAAAAGAAAAGACCAAGGGCAATCTGACAGACGATGAACAGAAATTTGTAGATAGCATACTCTACGACTTGAGAATGAGATATGTTGAGGCGACAAAAAAGGTGTAGGTTTTCGATCCTAATTTATAGCAAAACGGATATAAGCTGAAGCCTTATATGGAAGATAAATAGGTATAATCAGTAATTGAACATTTTTTGGAGATTTGGACTGTTATAGTAGTGGCGAAAAGTGGATATTTTCCACATATAGGGGGTTTTTCAATTGAAAACCCCCATTTTTATTGTAATCCTTTATTGCTATCAACAATGGCCCGAAACCAAGAAGTATTTTCCAATGGAGGAGAAATTTGGACTCTTTGAAATTACTCTCTCCGGCAAAGATAAATTTAACACTCGAAGTTTTGCACAAAAGGAATGACGGATATCATGAGATAAGAACCATAATGCAGCGGATTGACTTATGTGATGAAGTAGAAATCTCCTTAGAGGGAAGTGGGCTTCTCGTCCGGTCTGAAGGTGAGGAGATACCCCAAGGTGCCGAAAATATAGTATACCATGCAGCCAGACTTATCCTGGAGAAATTCAATATAGATCCAAGGGTAAGGATCTTCATAAAAAAGAGGATACCAGTGGCATCCGGATTGGCTGGAGGGAGTAGCAATGCTGCAACTACGCTGGTGGGATTAAATAAACTCTTCGGACTGGAATTGACAAGGGAGAGATTGATGAAGATGGGAAAGAGGCTGGGAGCTGATGTTCCATTCTTTTTATTTGAAAAACCTGCCTTGGCTACCGGGATAGGTGATATCTTAAAAGAGATAACGCTCCCATCTCCTCTATGGATAGTATTGGTAAATCCGGGAATCAGAGTCTCAACTGCCTGGGCATACAAAAATGTAAATATGGGGTTGACAAGAAAAAGAAATAATAATAGGATACTACCGCTTATTTTACATAATTCTCATTTTCATGATCTTTTATATAATGACCTCGAGACTGTCACAATAAAAAGATACCCGGAGATACAAAGAATAAAAGAGGAACTCGTTGCCAAAGGGGCTGTTGGAGCGCTTATGTCAGGGAGCGGCTCTACCGTATTTGGCATATTTCCCAACAAATATCTGGCTGAAAAGGCCTTTTTACAGATACGTTGTTCTCACCCTAATTACTCTCTATTCTTATCTTCTGACTTTCAAAATCCAATTGCAGGGAGGGACAAATGGAAGTAACGGAAGTGAGGATATTTCCGATTGATGATAAGAAAGTAAAGGCCTTTGCAACAATTACCTTTGACAATTGTTTTGTCGTCCGAGATATAAAAATAATTGACGGAATCAATGGTTTATTCGTGGCGATGCCGAGTAAAAGAACAAAAGATGGAACCTTTAAGGATACAGCCCACCCTGTGAATAATGAATTACGATTAAATATTGAGGCAAGAGTTTTAGAAGCGTACCGAAAAGAGACTGGAAGAGGGACCTCCATAGCAGTCTGAATAAAAAGAACGTGTGATTATGAGAATCAAGTCAGGAAGTATAACGTTTTAAAGAAACCCCGCCTGGCGGGAAAAATGGTGGGAATTTATTCTATTTTTGGGGCGTCGACAAGTGGCAAGTCACAGGATTTTGGTTCCTGCATTCGGAGGTTCGAATCCTCCCGCCCCAGATGGTTATTATAAAACCAAATAACCCCCAAGAACCATTCCCCTTCCATTCCGTGAATTCCCGAGGTCGGTTTTTATTGTAGAAAAGAGAGAGGGAAATTCTGATTATGTTGAGTAAGTTAAGAATATTCTCCGGAAACTCAAATGTTGCACTAGCCCTACAAATGTGTAAGTATTTGGGTGTTCCATTGGGTCAAGCCAGAGTGAAGAAATTCAGTGATGGAGAGACAGCGGTTGAGATAGACGAGAGTGTTCGGGGGATGGATGTTTTTGTGGTACAATCCACATGTACACCGGTCGACACAAATCTCATGGAACTTTTAATAATGATAGATGCCCTGAAGAGGGCATCTTCCCGGAGGGTAACTGCAGTCATTCCATATTACGGATACGCCAGACAGGACAGAAAAGTGTCCCCAAGAGCGCCTATTACAGCAAAGTTAGTAGCCGATCTGATTGCAACAGCCGGAGCGGATAGGGTTCTTACTATGGACCTTCATGCCGGGCAGATTCAGGGTTTCTTTCATATTCCTGTTGATCATCTGTATGCTACACCTGTCATTTTAGAGTATATAAAGAAGAGATTTCAAAATGATCTTATCATTGTATCTCCAGATGCCGGAGGTGTAGAGAGAGCAAGAGCTTTTGCCAAAAGGTTGGATTCTTCCCTGGCTATTATTGACAAACGAAGAACTGATGTGAATGTTGCTGAGGCCATGAATGTCATCGGAGAAGTGAAGAACAGGAAAGTCGTTATATTAGATGATATGATCGATTCTGCAGGCACCCTTACTCAAGGGGCCAATGCTTTATTTGAAAAAGGAGCCGTTAAGATCTATGCGTGCTGCACACATCCTGTTCTTTCCGGTCAAGCCATAAAGAGAGTTCAGGACTCTGCTATAGAAGAGCTGGTGGTAACCAATACGATTCCCTTAAAGGACGAAGCCAAATCATGTGAAAAGATTAAAGTACTATCCGTTGCAGAGCTTCTCGGCGAGGCTGTGAAGAGCATCCATGAGGAGGGTTCTGTCAGCAGGTTATTTGTTTGAGTGCTTGGCTTGAATACGCTGGTATTATTATAATCTGTGGGGTTACACAAGATTACGGTAAGCAGTGAACTTGGTGAACAGTACAGATTGTATTCTTGTGCCAGTCCTTAAACTGACTCAAAAAGATTATTGGAGGTATGAATGGAACAGATTACACTAGGTGCTCAACTTCGCACAGAATTCGGGAAAGGTGCTGCAAGAAAGTTGCGAAGGGCCGAACAGATTCCTGCTGTTCTTTATGGTCACGGAATAGCGCCAATCGCACTCACTATTGATTCCCATCAACTCAAAAAGGCAATGAGTAGCGGAGTGAAGGAAGGTGTCCTCATTGACCTCAATATAAAAACGGATCAAGAACAGAAAAACAGGATTGTCATGCTGAAAGAACTGCAAATCCATCCGGCCAAGAGATATTTTCTTCACGCGGATTTTTATGAAATCGCCATGGATGAAAAGATTACTGCGCCTGTTTCCGTCCATTTTGTCGGGAAGGCAAAGGGTGTTGAAACCGGAGGTATTCTGAGACAGTTCAAAAGGGAGATTGAAGTGAGGTGTCTCCCCTCTCAGATTCCTGATGATTTTGAGATTGATGTCAGTGAGTTGGAGATCGGGAAAACGATCTATGTTAAGGAGATACGACTTGAAGAAGGGGTTGAAATCTTGGAAGGCCCAGACCTTCCTATGGTAACTGTTTTGCCGCCGACCGTCCTGAAGAAAGAAGAAGCTGAGGAGGAGGTTGCAGAAGAAGGAAAAGAAGCACCTGTTGAGGGAGTGAAGGAAGAGGGAGAAGAGAAGGGAGATTAATTCAGATACCTTCCGGGGATAACATGGAGCATATGTGCTACTCAACCACAAGTACATGAAGGAATCCCAGGTGAAGCTACTGGTCGCTCTTGGAAACCCAGGTGAATATTATAAGCGAACCAGACATAACATCGGATTTTTAGTGGTTGAAAGAGTGGCTCAGGAATATAAGATACAGTTTTCTCGAAATAAATTCCATTCCATCATCGGTGAAGGGAACATAGATGGTCAAAAGGTTGTCTTGTCCAAACCTCAGACCTATATGAATCTCTGTGGTGAGGCTGTGAAAAAACTCATCACATATTTTGGGATTGGCCCGGAAAGACTCATTGTAATCCATGATGATTTGGATATGGAATTTGGGAAAATTAAAATAAAAGAGAAAGGAGGTCATGGCGGGCACAATGGAGTGAGGTCGATCATCAGTGCCTTAAGAGCAGAAGATTTCGTAAGATTGAAGGTAGGAATTGGTCGGCCGAAGAATGGTCAAAGGGTTAAGGATTATGTCCTGAGTTCCTTCGACTCGTATCAGATTGGCTTTCTTCCTGAACTACTCCGGTTGGGAGAAAAGGCCATGGTCTGTATTCTTACGCAAGGAGTACAGACAGCAATGAATGAGTTCAATCGACAAAACTGTACGAGTGTGAGAGAATGAAGATACTTCTGGAAAGGAGGGGCGAGAGCAGAAACAGCAAAAGCTGACAAAATGGATGAGAAAAAAGATTTTGAGTTCAACTGAGCAAATGAGTAGAAGCTGTAGAATTTCTCGTACTGCGGGAGCCGTTATGAATTACACCTGATTTCAAGAGAAAGCTGATACTCAATGGTTCCCGATTAAATTAAAAGGAGGATGAGGAGAGAATGGTAGGTGAAGGACTGACGTATTGGGTTCCGGTCTTTGGTATAATAGCTTTGATTTTTGCTTTGATCAAGGCCAATTGGGTGAATAGACAGGACCCCGGCACAAAGAAGATGGTGGAGATTTCCGGGCATGTGAAAGAAGGTGCTATGGCCTTTCTCATGCGGGAATACAAGGTTATAATAGTGTTTGTTATCTGTGTAGGAGTCTTATTGGCCTTGGCAAATCTTAAGGAAAGCTCAGTGGAAGGGGTTTATAGAAATCCATTGATAGCCCTCTCTTTTGTCGTTGGGGCCCTCTGCTCCGGACTGTCTGGATTTTTTGGGATGCGCGTGGCTACTTCGGCTAATTCCAGGACGACTAATGCTGCGCGTAAAAGCCTCAATGAGGCTTTGATTGTGGCCTTTTCCGGTGGTACAGTCATGGGTATGTGTGTTGTTGGGCTGGGTGTTCTAGGTCTGGGTATTCTCCTTATAATCTACAAGAACTTTGGTGTGATTGGGAGTGAAATCGCAGACCTCCCCAATGTAATTACGGTTATTACAGGATTTTCTCTCGGCGCGTCTTCCATCGCCTTATTTGCAAGAGTCGGTGGTGGAATATACACGAAAGCTGCTGATGTGGGTGCAGATCTGGTTGGTAAAGTAGAGGCCGGGATCCCTGAGGATGATCCCCGTAACCCTGCAACAATCGCCGACAATGTGGGAGACAATGTGGGAGACGTAGCTGGTATGGGCGCTGATCTTTTCGAGTCTTATGTGGGTTCAATAGTCGGAGCAATGGTCCTCGGAGCCACAGCAACAACGATCGGCAGTTTTACTAATGCGTCTTTTAACATGGTGATCCTTCCGTTAATGCTGGCTGGGGCAGGAATAATCGTTTCCATTATAGGCACTTTTTTTGTTCGTGTAAAAGAAGGTGGGAGTCCTCAGACTGCATTGAACATAGGGACATTTGGGGCTGGCATAATTATGGTGATCGTCACGTATTTCGTATGCCGGCATTTCGTTCCGCAAGAGGTTGAGATGGCAGGAACAAGCGGAATTTCAGCTCTTGATCTCTTTTGGGCTACCATCGGTGGTCTTGCTGCCGGTATCGCAGTGGGACTTACCACAGAGTATTATACTTCAAAAGATAGAAAGCCAGTGCATGGTATAGCCTCAGATTCTCAGACAGGACCTGCAACAAACATAATCGCCGGCCTGGCGGTGGGTATGCGCTCTACGGCACTGCCCATTATATGGATCTGTTTATCAATCCTGGTTGCGTACAACTTTGCAGGACTCTATGGTATAGCAATCGCAGCCTTGGGAATGCTCTCCACGACCGGAATCCAGTTGGCAGTGGATGCATACGGTCCCATTGCCGACAATGCCGGTGGGCTGGCCGAGATGGCGGGACTTCCTCCGGAGGTAAGAGAACGGACGGATAACCTTGATGCTGTGGGTAATACCACTGCGGCTATAGGGAAAGGATTCGCTATCGGTTCGGCGGCCTTGACAGCCCTCGCCCTTTTTGCTGCATATCGTACTCAAGCGGGGGTTGACAAACTCGATCTCACAAACCCGAAGATCATGATCGGCCTCTTTATTGGCGCCATGTTGCCGTTTGTGTTTTCCTCTATGGCCATTAAAGCTGTTGGTGAAGCTGCATATGCCATGATTGAAGAGGTGAGACGGCAATTCAGGGAGATTAAAGGCCTTCTTGAAGGAAAGGCAACGGCCGAATACGCTAAGTGTGTGGATATTTCCACGGCTGCTGCAATTAAGAAGATGGTTGTTCCCAGCTTAATGGCTATTATTGTGCCGGTGGGTTTTGGTTTTGTAGACAAGTATGCATTGGGTGGATTGTTGGCCGGGGTTACCGTATCCGGTGTGTGTATGGCCATCTTTCAAGCCAATGCCGGCGGGGCGTGGGATAATGCTAAAAAATATATTGAGGATGGGAATTTCGGCGGAAAAGGGTCAGAGACTCATAAAGCTGCTGTTACCGGGGACACGGTTGGTGATCCCTTGAAAGACACGAGTGGTCCGTCCCTCAATATCCTCATTAAGCTCATGTCCGTTGTCGCTCTTGTTATTGCTCCGTTGATTGCATAGAGGAGACACCGCGTGTCTGACAAGTAAGGTATCCTTTCATCAGAAGGAGGCCCAACTTCCCTTTTCTCCTGGGTGGTTGGGCCTTCTGTTTTCAAAGACACCCTCAAAGAGCGACTGTAGAGGAGGTGTTCGCTTTGGGCTTTCACTGTGGGATCGTTGGTCTGCCGAATGTAGGAAAGTCGACCATATTCAATGCATTAACCTCCGGTAAAGCCGAAGCCTCCAATTATCCCTTCTGCACAATCCATCCGAATCTAGGTATCGTCAAAGTCCCTGATGAACGACTGAAAAGGATCGCCGAGAAGATCCATCCCCCAAAAACGACTCCTACGACGCTTGAGTTTCTGGATATTGCCGGTCTCGTTACAGGAGCCAGTCAGGGAGAGGGACTGGGCAATCAGTTTCTGGGACACATAAGGAATGTGGATGTCATTGCCCACATTGTCCGTTGTTTTGACAATCCTGATGTTTCCCATGTCAGTGGTTCAGTGAATCCCGAACTGGATATAGATATTGTGAATACCGAACTGATTTTGGCTGATCTGGATACCATTGACAAGACAATGGCCAAGACCGAAAGGCTTCTGAAGACAGGAGACAAAGAAATAAGGAAAGCATTAGATGTATATAACAAGGTGAGAAGCGGTTTGAACATGGGCAAACCTGCCAGGATGTTATCCTTCGAAGAGGAAGAGAGGACTGTACTCACTGAATTGAACTTGCTCACCCTTAAACCAGTCTTTTATGTGGCCAATGTGGATGAGGAAAAACTGGCCAGCAATACCTGTACTGAATCCATCAGAAATGTTGTTGAAAAAGAAGGTACCTCTGTGGTTGTCATATGTGGAGACATGGAATCAGAGATAGCACAGTTGGAAGAAGAGGAAAGAGACCTTTTCCTTAAAGAACTGGGACTTGAAAGGTCCGGACTTGAAAGGCTGATTGAGGTTGGGTATCATCTTTTAAGACTCGTCACTTTTTATACGACCGTGGGATCTGAACTGCGAGCATGGACAATACAAGAAGGGACAAAGGCGAAAAAAGCCGCCGGAAAGATTCATTCTGACATGGAAAAAGGATTTGTAAAAGCGGAAGTGGTTCCGTATGAGGATTTTCTGGAGGCCGGATCGTTGACAAACTCAAAAGAGAAGGGATATGTCCGTCTTGAGGGAAAGGACTATAGGGTACAGGATGGAGACATCATTCACTTTAGATTCAGCGCTAAAGGCTCATGAGTCCCTGAATGACAAGCATGAATCATGCGGCCCATTCATTCTTCAACTCCTTCACACCCCGACTCTGGAAGCTTTCCACTCTACTTATCTATACCCTTTCGAGACTCAATACCCTCTGTAAAATAGTGTTTTATGTCCAACATCTCGGTGACCAGATCGGCCCTTTGCATCACTTCAGGTTTTGCGTATCTCCCCGTCAGGACCAGCTCTACGTTTTCCGGCCTATCTTCCAGTAATCTCAAGAGTTCTTCGAGGGGTATGAGCCCAAAATCAACGGCAACATTCACCTCATCGAGTACTACCATATCGTACTCTTGTCCTGATAATACCTTTTCAGCGAGTTGAAGCGCTTTTTTCGCCCAATCAATGTCGATCTGATCAGGATTTTCTCTGTTTACAAAATCTGCCCGACCCATTTGGTGAATGGTCAAATGGGGTGCCAGTAGCTTTTTGGCTGAAATCAATTCACCATATTCAATATCACCTTTCATAAATTGTATCACACAGACCTTGTATCCATGTCCTATGGCTCTGAGGGCCAACCCTAAAGAGGCGGTGGTCTTTCCTTTCCCATTCCCTGTATATACTTGCACCATCCCTTTTCCAAGCCTCTCTCTTTTCATACACCTCTCCTTTTCAATACGTCTGAAAAGACCCGACCTGCTGAGTGCTTGAACGAAAACCTAGCCACCGACTCGAAAACCAAGACGCTTCGGCTTCCCATTCAATTCTCTGGCCTTCACAGCCACAAACATTATATTAATCTGTGAAAGATGTTGCACCAATTGGACTTTACTCTTTTCATCCACGAGAGTCCCGTAGAATATAATAAAATATGGATTGTGATATCCAACATTTTCAATGCGGATCAGCATCTCTCTCCCAAAAGAGGAAATATAAGCCCCGATTTCTTCATCATCCCTTAGAGTTTCCTCGAAATCGGCTATTTGCTCCATGAGGTTTCCATATAATGAATCTGCATAACTACACATGGTAGAATCCCCATCCCCTGTCCCGTCATAAAGGGCTGAGATATTTTTAATATCGGAAAGACTCAGTCTTTTGGAACTGTCCATTTGATTCACTCCTCAGTGATTTTCTAAAAAATTCCAGAAAGAGGATCGGGGCACCTCACACACTCAAACATATTTATTCTCCACTCTATGTATTTTCTCCTCGTCAGATGAAACACTTGTTTTTCTAGAAGAAGTTTTAGCAATTTGAACAAACCCCAAGGTTTTCAGACAGCGTTCTCACTGCTCTCAGTTTTTCGGTATGGGAGTACTGTGATGTGTTGTCATCCAGACTCATCCTTCCACTGGAAAATCAGATAAAAACCGGTATAGAGTAGCACGACCTACACCCAGGATCCTGGCCGCTTTGGCTTTATTCCCACCGCTTTGGTTTAAGGCAGCCTGAACATTTTCCGGACTCAATTTCCGTGACGGACCGCGAGGGAGTTGCGTGATCTTATATTCTACTAATTCCTTTGGAAGGTGGTTGATTTGAATGGTCTGACCTCTGGATTTTACCAGGGCGAAACGTATAGCGCTTTGAAGCTCCCGGACGTTTCCAGGCCAGGAATAATCAATCATAGCTGCAATTGCTCCTCTGGAGATGCCGTTTGAGTTTAAGCCTTCATGTGCAGACCTCTCAAGAAAGTTTTCAATGAGGAGTGGAATGTCATCTTTTCTCTCTCTCAGGGGTGGCAGATAAATTGGAACTACATTAATGCGGTAATATAAGTCATCACGAAAATTTCCCTTTTCCACTTCCCGTTTCAGGTTCCGATTGGCAGCGCTGATGAGGCGCACATCCACTGTGATGGTTTTTTCACTTCCCACCGGCTCGAATCTCCCTTCCTGAAGAACTCGAAGGAGTTTTGCCTGGACGGTTTTAGGCAGATCTGCTGCCTCATCTAGAAACAGAGTCCCACCATCTGCAAGCTCGAAACGTCCCTTCTTGTCTCTGAGTGCTCCGGTAAAGGCACCTTTCACATGTCCAAAAAGCTCGCTTTCCAACAAACCCTCAGGAAGCGCACCACAGTTGACCGGTACAAATTGTTTTGTTGCACGGGGGCCTTCATTGTGAATAGCAGCAGCGACCAGTTCTTTTCCAGTGCCGCTTTCTCCTTGAATCAACACAGGTACATTCACATCCGTCAGTTCTTTTATTGTTTCAAATAATTCCTGCATATTGACATTTTGCCCTATGATCCCGGCAAAGCTGTGCTTGGCGCGAATTGTACCCGTGATGTCCTGTACAGTCCCGAGTGAACGCAAAGGTCTTCCATCCTTGTCATATTCGGTTTTACATTTTTCATGTACGTATTTAACGGTGCCGTCTCTCAGGAGTAATCGATGAACTATATCATAACCTGTTTTATTTTTTAAAGAACTGATGTATGCATTATCAACAAAGGAGCGGTCATCAGGATGTACCGTGTCCAGGAAAGCTTTGTATGTGGCGCCGAATTCTTGTGGTGACAGGTCAAATATGCGGTATATTTCATCTGACCAATAGAGTGTGTCTGTGATCAAATCTAGCTCCCAATGACCGATTAAGGCCATTTGTTCCACTTCTCGTATTCGTGATTCCCTCCGCGCTAAGATATCCTTTTTCCGCCTGAGTTCATTGACTTCTTTCTCCAGTTCCTTGATTCGTTGTTTCAATGCCTTATGATTTTGTTCTGTGATCATTGAGAGCTTCCGATTATGATTGGTCAAATGATGTAATTCTATTTTTGTGTTAATTGATGCTATGAAATGGAAAGCTGTCAACAAGATTCAATGGTGGCCAAATTTTAAAGCGAGTTTTACAGAGATTAAAGTTTGATTTCCGTTTAAACAAATCTTTTTAAAAAGCTCCTCAGAAACTTCAAGGGAAAAGCAAGTTTCTTTCATGTATAACCCTGAAATAAAGCGCCAGGGTCATCTGCTCAATTGTTACATATTCTTAAATATCTCATTTATAGATGGACACTAGCCTATCAATATCTATCTAATTTGTAAAGGATTTTCATGCTATGGTTTTTTTCCTTCAAGCATGTGAGAAATTCACAGAGAGAATTGAAAAATCAGAGAAGATATGATGAAAAATTTCGATCTGTGCAGTAAGGCAGGTTTACATCTTGCCAGTTCCTTTTTTAAGCTATTCATCATGATAAGGGAGGGATTCCCTCTGATTGTCGGCGGAGAATGTCCCAGTATGCGCCTCGGTACCCTTGTTTGATTGCCTCAGTCAGTTCTGAATTGTCATTATAATTGTAATTCCGATTTGCATCTGTCCGACGCCCAAGAAGAAATCTCGGATCATCGCCAACCAGGGCATGTAACCATTCTTCCACATCATCACCCAAACCTGCATCACAGTAATAAATAGGACGAAGCAGGGATTCGTTGTCCTCCAGGTCTCCAAAGAGGTGAGGATTGTTTGACAAGACTCCTTTTGATGCTTCCATCATTTTCTGCCCCAGCTGAGTAGTCGGATAAAGCCGTACACCGAAACTGATGCCCACACGATCCGGCTTGATTTTTTTCATGAGAACAATCGTCTTTTCAATGGATTCTTTTGTTTCGCCGGGAGATCCGAAGAGCAAATCAAACATGCATATGATATTTTTATGAAGACATGTTTCCCGGATTCGTGTCAGATCATCTGAAGTATAATAATGGCCCAAACGGCGCAGCATTGCATCATCCCCATGGTCTGCACCGAAATCGATTCCAACACATCCAGCCTGTTGCATCAAAGAGGCCAATTCCTCGGTAAAATACTCAGGAGTACAATATGCATACCATTTGATCTTCTTCCCAAGCCCTGATTCCATGATTGCTTTTGATACGAGAACAGCATGAGAATACGGACAATTAAACTCGCTGTCACATGTGTGAAAAACCGTAATCCCACGGCTGGAAAGACAAGTCAATTCTTCCACAATATTCAGTGGATTACGAACTCTTACATTGTCCCCTCTTGTAGAGGGTTCAGGACAATAGATACAATTCAAGGAACAACCGCGTTTGGTCTCGAATCCAACCTGTCCACCGTTTTCGAGATAATACTCATTGTCTATAAGAGCTCTGGAAGACAAATCCATTTTTTCCAGAGGAACCGGCAATATGTCGTTCTTTCTAATAATCCCATTCTCCATCCAAATAAGTCCTGGTACAGCTTCAAGTTCGATTTTACCTCTCAGTGCGGTGACCAGTTGAACAAGACTTTCCTCACCGTCTCCAATTATGCCGTAAGACACTTTACAGAACTCCAAAACTTCGTAAGGGAAAAGAGAAAAACCAACTCCACCAAGACAAATGGGTGCTTCTGTCAATTTCTTTATCTCTTCTAATACCGGTATTATATATCGAAGGGAGAAATCTCTGCTGGCGAAGTATGAGTCATCTATGTTACGCACAGTGACTCCAACCAGAATCGGCTTCTCTGTCAAGAAATGTGAGAGTTTATTACTCCATTCAGTCTCAACTGAACAATCTACAAGATCAACATCTATTCCGGCGGCATTACACGCAGTTCCAAGATAGTCCAGTGACACTGGAGTTACAGGTGGTTTCATGGGATTTGGATTAACAAGAACAATTCGCATATGAAAAACGCACAATTTTTAGCACTTTAAAGGTGTGACTATACTCACATATTGCTGATCTTTTCCACCTTGAGTCACATGAAGAGGATAATTTTGTGTTGCTATTCTTGAAATCTGTATCATATCGGACATATAATCCAGACAAGTTTCACTGTCAAGAAAAAACAGTCTCAACCTCCATTTTTTGAGATTTTGCAGAAGAACAACCTTTACAAAGGTCAAGTTTATAGTATAGTATTGTCCTAAGTTGAGTGATATTTTGTTCAATTCCAAAAGATTGATATCCGATTGTGATTCAACTGATGTCCGGCAAAGCAAGGGGATGGAGAATGAACAGGTTATTGATCATTTCAAACAGGTTGCCGATTAATATTGAAAAAAGAAAGGGCAGTTTACATATTCGCAGCAGTGCAGGCGGATTAGCAACAGGTTTAGGATCGTTTTATAGATCATATAACAGCGTATGGATGGGCTGGCCCGGGATTGCAGCGGACAGTCTGAAAGGGGAAAAGCACGACATAGAAAGGAGATTACTCTCTGAATATAATTGTTATCCTGTCCATCTGTCCCAAAACGATGTTGAGAAGTATTACCATGGCTTTAGTAACAAGACCATATGGCCTATATTTCACTACTTTACCCAATATGTCGTTCATGATAAAGGTTTATGGGATGCATACAAACGTGTGAATGGTCTCTTTTGTGATGCGGTGTGTGAATATGCAAAAGAAGGTGATACCATCTGGATACACGATTATCATTTAATGCTCCTTCCCAGGTTAATAAGGGAAAAGATTCCAAACGCATCCATAGGTTTTTTTAATCATATACCCTTTCCTTCTTTTGAGATATTTCGCCTGCTTCCATGGCGCAGGGAAATACTGGATGGAGTATTGGGAGCGGATCTTATTGGGTTTCATACCCATGATTATACACGCCATTTTCTGAACAGTGTACATCGATTAATGGGTTATGAGAATAGTTTGGGGCAGATAAATGCGGATGATCGGATAATCAGAGTGGATGCGTTTCCCATGGGGATCGATTATGAACGATTTTCAAAGGCCGGGTTAAATCCGGAGGTACAAAAGGAGACGATCAAGCTGGAAAAGAAACTTCACAACCGGAAAGTTGTCTTATCCATCGATAGACTCGACTATACAAAAGGGATCCCTCAACGGTTGAATGCCTTTGCCGCTTTTTTAGAGAGGCACCCTGAGTACAGTGAAAAAGTGAACTTTGTGTTGGTTGCTCTGCCCTCTCGCACACAGGTGGAACATTATAGACTGCTCAAGAAAGAAGTGGACGAGTTTATCGGAAGGATAAACGGAGATTATGGGACCATTGGTTGGATGCCAATATGGTATCTTTATCGTTTTTTAGATTTTCCTGTACTTGCCGCCCTGTACAGTATTGCGGATGTTGCTGTTGTCACCCCTTTGAGAGATGGGATGAACCTCATCGCAAAAGAATACCTGGCAACAAGAACCGATGGAAAAGGAGTTTTAATTCTCAGCGAGATGGCCGGAGCGTCCCAGGAATTGGGAGAGGCGCTCATTGTAAATCCCAACAACAATGAAGAGCTTATTGAGGCATTGGGAAAGGCCCTTATAATGACAGAAGAGAAACAGAGAGAGCGAAACAGGGTCATGCAGAGTCGTATCCGACGTTATCATGTGGGACGATGGTCACAAGAATTTTTAGACAGATTGAATGATATCAAGAAAATTCAGAGAGAGATGCAGGCTAAGATCCTCACATCGGAGACGAAGATGCAACTTATCCGTCATTATCGAAATTCTGATCGGCGTCTTTTACTCCTGGACTATGACGGAACTCTCATTTCCTTCTTTGGAAGACCTGAAGAGGCGATACCCGGAGAAGATCTTTTAATATTACTGAAAGAGCTTGGGGAGGACCCACGGAATGAAGTGGTCATAATCAGCGGCAGAGATAAGAATACCCTGGACAGGTGGTTTAAAGGTTTGAATTTGTATTGTGTTGCAGAGCACGGGGTATGGATAAAGGAGAATGAATGGGAGATGATTGAACCCCTGACTGACGAATGGAAAGAAGAGATACTCCCGATCCTTCAGCTGTATATGGATAGAACTCCTGGCTCTTTTATTGAGGAAAAGGAATTTTCACTGGTCTGGCACTACCGAAGAGCAGATTTCGAACTCAGCTCTCTGAGGGTGAGAGAGTTGATAGATGAACTGGTAAATCTCACGGCCAATCTTGATCTTCAGGTCTTAGAGGGAGATAAAGTAATTGAAGTCAAGAATATCGGCATACACAAAGGGCGGGCAGCACTGAGATGGATCGCAAAAGAGACATGGGGATTCATCTTGGCAATAGGAGATGACTGGACGGATGAAGATGTTTTTCATGTTCTGCCTGAGATGGGATATTCCATAAAGGTCGGTCTGAGACCTTCTCTGGCAAAGTTCAATGTGGAATCTCCTAAAGCAGTGCTTTCCTTGTTAAAAGATCTTCCACCCATGACCAGCGGACACAACGAGGCGTGAAAGTATTTATTTCAGGGAACAGTTGGCTTTTTTGAAAAGTGTCGAATAGGCGGCAATCAAATTTTAAATCCGTGTCAAACTCGCATCTTTTCACCTCTTCATTCATAACACACACTCATATATTCAAACAGTTACACGCATTAGAATTTGACCGCCATTGCAGTTTGTCGATATTTTTATTAATAGGGTTAAACCGTTCCCAAATTATGAACAAGTTAAGGATTTCCATAGAATGAGTTTTCTGTTTTTATGAAAAAAGGAGAATTGATGTGATGCATACTTTGGAGGATTACAGGACAATAGTTGGAGATGATGTAGTACGTGACATACACAGGAATGCAAGATATTTTTACGACAAACGAATTGTACATGTCAATTCCACATATCAAGGTGGAGGTGTGGCCGAGATTTTGAATAGTCTTTTGCCACTCATGCATGATATTGGTATTGATGCCGGTTGGAGGATACTCCATGGGAATCCCGATTTTTTTACAATAACTAAAAAATTCCACAATGCCCTTCAGGGACAGCATATTCATTTCACAAAGAGAAAGAAAGAACTTCATATGGAAACAAATGAGACGTTCTCTAAATATATGCATGTGCGTCATGATTGTGTGATAGTCCATGATCCTCAACCCCTCCCCCTGATAAAGTTTTACCAAAAGAGACAGCCATGGATATGGAGGTGCCATGTAGACCTGTCTCATCCGGATAAGGATGTTTGGGATTATATCAGCAATTTTCTCCTCAGATACGATTTGGTGATCTTATCTCATGAAAGTTACAAGAAGAAAGATCTTCCTGTTGAACAATGGATCGTCCATCCCGCCATTGACCCCCTTTCTCTGAAGAATATGGAGATTTCCGAAAAAGATATGTCTCACTGTCTGAATAAAGCAGGAGTCCCGCGTGATAAACCAATCATTACTCAGATATCGAGATTTGATAAGTGGAAAGACCCTGAAGGAGTAATAAAAATATTCACACATGTAAAAGAAAAGGTTGACTGCAGATTGGTTCTGTGCGGGAACATGGCAACCGATGATCCAGAGGGGCAGGAGGTATATGATAATGTAGTACAAGCTGTGAAAGATCTTGATGAAAAAGGGGATATAATACTCATTACTGATCCTATGAGTTCAAATTTCATCTTCATAAACACCCTCCAACGAATATCCGATGTGGTGATACAGAAATCCACACGGGAGGGATTTGGACTGACCGTAACAGAGGCCTTATGGAAAGGAACACCTGTTGTGGCTTCAAATGTTGGTGGCATACCCCTCCAGATAACGGATGGAGAAAATGGTTTTTTACTGGATCCTGATGATACGAAAGGATTTGCAAACGCAATCGTGGAGATTTTAAAGGATCGTGATTTAGCGAATGATATGGGGAAAAAGGGGAAAGAACATGTCAGGAAAAAGTTTCTTATAACGAGGTTATTACTGGATTATATGGATTTATTGAAATATATATTGGAGAATCAATGAGGAGAAATTGGAACTTTGTGATCCCTCTTGTGGTCATATGGATTCTCCTCATGAGGCCTGGATTTTCGTTCAGTGAGAATTTTTCTCTGGACATTCAAGAGATGAGTGACGTGCCTGTAGAGATTCAAGCGGATGAGTTAGAGTTTAATCACAAGGAAAAGGTATATATAATTCGGGGGAATGTGAAGATTGTCCAGGATGACAAGGTGATCAAAGCAGATATGATAAAGATAAACCAGGAAACCAAAGAAATAGATGCTATTGGGAATATCATTCTGATCCATGGGCAGGACATACTCAAGAGCGATAGGATGGATTTGAACCTGGATGTTGAAACCGGCGTTAT
>JAXHSZ010000509.1:0-4940 GCA_034190725.1 Thermodesulfobacteriota bacterium | reverse complement strand
TATAACAAGAAGATCAGAAGAACACCGGCAATGGCCGCAGGAATAATCAATCGTGTGTGGCCACTTGGCGAAATATTAGCGTATCCAATGATCTAACAATATCCGGGTGACATGACCCAGAAGCAAAGGCCGGGTGCATTTGCCAACCTGTCACGAAGCGATAGTAAATATTCATCTGCAAAGATGAATGAAAGTACCCCACTGCACTATTCATGCCAGAGAACTTTACAAGGTTATTATTTTCCTTTGAACACCGGCTTTCTCTTCTCCAACCAAGAAGTGACCGCCTCTTTATGATCCTCAGTATGACACAATTGATATTGAAGACTCGATATATAATCTATAGATGATTCCAGTGTCATCTTAAGGGACTCGTTAATAGCCTTTTTTATGGTTCCTATGGCCACAGGACCGTTCGCCAGTTTTTTTGCCATCTTTTCCGCTTCAGGAATCAGTTGATCTGGAGGGACCACCTTCTCTACAAGTCCTATCTTCTCTGCCTGCGCCGCATCCAATAGATCTCCTGTGAGACAGATCAATTTTGCCCAGCCGACTCCAACCAGTCTGGGTAACATGTATATTCCGAGTTCCGGTGTGAGCCCCATCCTTACAAAGAATTCCGCCATCTTTGCATCCTCTGCAGCTATTCTTATGTCACACGATAACGCCAGATCCAAACCTGCTCCTACTGCATATCCGTTGATGGCAGCAATTACAGGCTTTTCAATATTTATTATCCCCTCATACAGAACTTCGGCAACTCCGAAGTATTTACGAAATTCAGAAGCACTCATGTCCCTCAATGGATTTATATCCTTTACCACATCGCCACCTGCACTAAAGGACTCACCTGCACCAGTAATGATGAGTGCTCTTACGCCATCATCATCCTTCACGTTATTCCACGCTGCTATAAAATCATGTATCAGTTCAGGACTCAATGCATTCAATTTTTCCGGACGATTCATGATTACCTCTGCAAAATTCTCCTTCCGAACTACCTTAACCGTACCAAATTCCTTTTCTTCTGTCGCCATTCTTTTTCTCCTTTCAAACTCGTGTCCATCTAAAAATGATTATTTTCATAAAACAGCGGAAGATGCAGATTGAAGTGTGTATTGCAATGTGGTTCTCTTTACTTAATATATTTCTGTGGTACAAATCTTTATCTTCCTTAACCTGTAAAAATGTCTCATCTTTGGACGGAGATTTATATGGGTTTCTTTCTTGTCAATCGATTTTTAACAGGAAACGACCATCTTTTCAAGTTAATTTCACATATCTTATTTCTTCAATTCCCTTAACGTTGTTTCTTTCACGATATCCCAACACATCCATCTGGTTTTTAACACGCTTCGAGGATTATCTTCAGTGCTATGAAATTGAAAGCTATGAGCAAGCTTCAATGGAGGTCAAATTTTAATACGAGTTCTACTTCAGATTAATATTTGATCACCTCCAATACTACGCTTTTCAAATTTTTCCTAAGAAAATTGAAGCGAGAAGCACATTTCTTTCATGAATTACCCTGAAACAAAGCGCCGGTTCATTTCTTCAACTTCTACAAACTGGAAAAATGAATTCACTGAGGAATGAGCAATAAATTAATACTCATGAAAAGAGCGACAAGTTATTAGGACGTTTCAGTTTGACTTTCTATATATTGATTTGTTAGGATATTACTATACTGTTTTGTTAAGTAGCCAAAATATTCTTCCATCAGTATTAAAATACAATAGGACCATTGAATGAACAGGAAAGATTTACAGAATCTTACTGAGCTTCGATTAAAAGAAGCTAAAGTACTGCTCGATCAAGGGTTTTACGACGGAGCGTACTATTTGTTGGGTTATGCTGTTGAATGTGCATTAAAAAGTTGCATAGCAAAACAATTTAGAGAATATGACTTTCCTGACAAGAAGCTGGTACTTGACAGCCATACACACGAACTTTCAAAGCTTCTCAGTGTTTCAGGATTAAAGTCAGAATTTGAGAAGCAGATAAGAATTAGCCCTGAATTGGATTCCAATTGGGCAATTGTAAAGGACTGGTCTGAACAAATCCGCTATCAATGTGGGATAAATAAAATAAAAGCAAATGACTTTTATAATGCAGTAACTGAAAAAGTTACGGGGATATTATCATGGCTAAAGAACTGGTGGTAAAAGAAATCCTCACAGATGAAATGATCAATGCTGGTGAGATAATCACAAGGCAGCTTGACGCAGAAGGTGTACCTATTAAAGCAGCACTGTGGTTTTACTCAGCTGAAGAAAACACATGGCGTCTATTTCTTGCAAGCCCTCTAGTTAATAAGGAAGGCCCTAAAAGAGTATATATGAAAGTTCGTGATGCCATAGGGCATATGCCTAAGGATCAGCCCTCTCCCTCGCTTAAGGATATCAGTGTAGTCGATGAGCAGGATCAACTGATGTCTTTGCTTAAAATAGCCATAAAAACTGGTCAAGGAATGACCGGTATCAGATTCTCTCGTAATACGATTAACGGACAATTTATCGAAGATGCATATATTTACCGTTTAAACTAAGTTGCCGTTTTGCCAATCATTTTAACAGGATTCCTTTGTCCTATCGTCAAATTGACTTCAGTCATTTCTTGGGCTTTGATGTCGTTTTCTGTTCCTCTAAGCTTCTCTTCTTCTAGTCTTGTTTAATTGCAACCACTCAATTACACCGATAGCTTACTATGAATATTATAAAAAGTCGCAACTTTCTCATCTTTACCGATCTGGACGGAACCTTATTATATCACGATACCTATTCCTTCGACGCTGCAAGATGTGCTTTGGACCATTTAAAAGAGCTGGACATTCCCTTAATTTTCTGTACAAGCAAAACAAAGGCAGAGGTCGAACTGTGGAGAGAACGATTGAGGAATGCAGATCCGTTCATTACGGAAAATGGAGGGGGCATCTTCTTTTGTCGTTCTTTCCAATTAAACCATGTACCACATGTAGAAAAGAGCGATTATTCAGTCATTGAGCTGGGAATCCCTCATGACAAACTCATGGCTCATTTTAACACTCTTAAAGAAAGACTTGGAAATAAAATTTTGGGATTTTCGGAAATGTCCATCAGTGATCTTATGAATCTCACAGGGCTTCCATACGATGAGGTGCTCTTGTCAAAAGAACGTGATTATACAGAGCCTTTTGCATTTTTTGGCAATCAAGAAGATCAAAGAGAATTACTCGATATTGTAAAAGAACTCAATTTGAACCTGACAAAAGGTGGTCGATTTTATCACCTCTTGGGCGATAATGATAAAGGAAAAGCTGTTAAAATAGTCATTGATATATACAAGGACAAGTTTCTTCACTTGAAAACTGTTGGGATTGGTGACAGTTACAATGACCTTCCCATGCTGGAGGTCGTCGACATACCCGTCCTTGTTCAGAAACCGGGAGGCACTTATGATGATCAAATAGACCTTCCATATCTTCTGCATGCCCCGGGGATCGGACCTGCCGGTTTTAATGAAGCTTTGTTGTCCATTCTATCAAGCACCGAAGAAGAGAGAAGGCAGACACATAGATCTATGAAGAAAAACGAAAACCCATAAACATCACAAAAGTTTTTCTCTCTTACTTTCCACAAAGCGCTAAGAATTTTTTAAACTGATAAAATGAATTAAGAGGAGGTTTATTATGAGTGAAATAGTCGATATTTATGCCAGACAAATTCTGGATTCTCGGGGAAATCCCACTGTAGAAGTGGATGTTTTACTCGAGAGTGGAGTTATGGGAAGGGCTTCTGTGCCTTCTGGTGCGTCTACCGGAGAAAGGGAGGCTATTGAGCTTCGAGACGGAAATAAGGATGAATATCTTGGGAAAGGGGTCTCTGAGGCAGTGAACAATGTGAATGAAATAATAAGCCAGGAGATTGTTGGTTTAGATTCATTGAACCAAAAACTCATCGACCGAACGATGATAGATTTGGACGGTACAGACAACAAGAAGAAGCTTGGTGCGAATGCGATACTCGGAGTCTCCCTGGCTGTTGCCAAGGCTGCTTCTGAGTTTTTGGAGCTCCCTTTGTATCAATATCTTGGAGGAGTGAATGCCAAGGTCTTGCCAGTACCAATGATGAATATCCTCAACGGTGGAGCCCATGCTGACAATAATGTGGATATTCAAGAATTCATGATCATGCCCTTGGGTGCGGAGTCCTTCAGCCATTCTCTGAGGATGGGCGTGGAGATCTTTCACAATCTAAAGTCGACATTAAAAGGAAAGGGCTATAATACCGCGGTAGGGGACGAGGGAGGATTCGCGCCAAACCTCAATTCAAATGAAGAGGCTATAGAGATAATCCTTGAGAGCATTAAAAAGGCAGGATATAAGGCCGGTAAAGATGTCTATATTGCTTTAGATTCTGCTGCCAGTACTTTCTATAAAGACGGAAAATACATACTGGAAGCCGACAAAGATCCAAAAAAATCTTCAGAGAAGATGGTATCCTTTTATTCTTCCCTTGTGGATAAATATCCCATCATATCAATAGAAGACGGTCTGGCTGAAGACGATTGGGAAGGATGGAAGCTTCTTACCGAACGCCTGGGAAGTAAAATACAGATCGTAGGCGACGATATATTCGTAACCAACACAAAGATATTTAAAAAAGGAATTGAAAAAGGTATTGCAAATTCCATCCTCATCAAAGTCAATCAAATAGGAACCCTTACGGAAACGATGGATGCCATAGAGATGGCAAAGAGGGCAGGATATACTGCCGTTGTTTCTCACAGATCAGGAGAGACAGAAGATACTACCATCTCGGACCTGGTCGTTGCATGCAATACAGGTCAGATCAAGACAGGATCGGTGTCACGGACGGATAGAGTTGCAAAGTACAACCAGCTCATCAGAATAGAAGAAGAGCTGGGCGAAGAGGCGATATTTCACGGGATGGATGTTTTTT
>JAXHSZ010000508.1:0-2154 GCA_034190725.1 Thermodesulfobacteriota bacterium | reverse complement strand
GGCTTTGGGTGCGAATATAGCACCCAATGAATGGAAAGAGATAACAGAATCATCCATACGGCCAAAGGAATCATTAAGAGAAGATCAAACTCAATATACATACCTGTGGGAAGTAGGACAATTTCTCAGGTCCCTTCACGAGGCGTACATTTCAAACCCAACTGCATTAATCAAATCAGCACTGAAATCTATGGGAAAGATCCAATGGAGTACGGTAACGGAAAATACACCGTTACCTGCTCCAGATCAGGAATTGAAAATTCAGAGTTTACTTGCAAAACACGGTCTCTTATGATGCTATAAATCCTTTGAATGATTTCAACTTCTGTGACAGAGAATAGAAATCTCAAAAATACAATGGAGAGATGGGAAAAAGATCGGTAAAGAAATCAGATAAATGGCATTACAGTAGGACGGTTTGGGTTCTTATCAGAATATTCATCTCCTTGTTAAGAATTTTTCCTTTAAGGTTTCTTTATGTTATAGGCCAAGGTATGACTCATGTTGCTTTTCGTGTCTTAAGGAGACGAAGAGAGACCACTCTGAAAAACCTCAATCTTGTGTTCGGAAAGGAAAAGAGCCAAGACGAAATCCTTCAGATATATAGATCTACTATACACAATATAGGAAAACTGGTCATGGAGTGTGTAACAATCTCCAGATTCAATGACTCGTTCTATGAAAAGATGGTACGCATTGAAGGACTTGAAAACCTGAATGATGCGTTGAGTCTGGGAAGAGGTGTTATTTTACTCAGTGCACACTTTGGAAGTTTTCATTTTCTCTGGTTTAAACTCATCCATATGGGCTATCCCCTTTCTGCCATTGCCAGATACCCTCGTCAGAAAGGATTGGCACGTTATTATGATAGTGAGTCTGAAAAGTTAGGTTTCACCCTCATCCGTGACAAACCCCGTAGAACCTGCATAGAACAGAGCCTGAAGTGGCTCAAGAGAAATGGAATTGTCTTTGTAATGTTAGACTTAAATGTAAGAAAAGGTGGAGTCTATGTGGACTTCTTTGGAAAAATGGTTCCGACCTTTAAAGGTCCTCTTCTCTTGAATGCTGAGTCAGGGGCACCTATTGTTCCAATGTTTGCAGTCCGCGAAGACAAAGGGAAGCACACGATTTTGATAGATCGTCCAATAGAACTGGAACAAAGTGGCGATTCGGACAGAGATGTATTCCTGAATCTTACGAAAATGTCAAAAATCATAGAATCATATGTTCGTCAATATCCGGATCAATGGTGGTGGGTTCATCAGAGGTGGAGAAAAGCAAAACCAAAGGAATAAAACGTGTAGCAAGGGAAACAGCCATGAAAGAGATCGATAGACTCTATGAAAAGCTTTTTGTTGATGATGACTCATCTCGTTCATCATACAATATTGATTCGAAGATGAGAGAGAAACTATACAAAAGGATTTTAGATGATCTCGATGAGTTACGAGAGAAGCAACGTAATCTCAAATCAGATTCAAGTGACTATAAAGAATTAGATCGTCAAATACGCATGAGATTACTCAAAGAAATCCAGATTATTATGGACGAATATATGATGGCAAAGAAGAATGATGACCTTAAAAAGTGGGAAGCTATGTATGGGGATATAGATACATACAGGAGGAATTTTTTCTATTACAGAATGGACAAAAAATACGAAGCTAAAAAGAAGGTTCTGAAGGACTATAGATTTGCATAAATTCTCCATAGCCCTCCGTCATCCTCTGTCTATTGAATTCTTTACTAAAGGAGAATCTCCTTTCTCAAATCATCTATCTTCTTTGCATCCTCAGGGATCGAACCTTTCGATATAAATTCAACGGTATTCACCCTTACCCGGCACCTGTTTTGAAAATCCTTCATAAAAGTTTCTCTTATTTTATCCTTGTCAGCATCTTCTTGATTCAACTCAAGCTTTACTGTGATGATATCCTTTCTATTTTCATGAGTAACATCTATCTTGTATTTTGATATCTCAGGTATCTTTGATACCACATCGTCTACTTCCATAGGGTGAACAAACATCCCCCTTATCTTGACAGCTTCCCCGACACGACCCAGGATCTTTGGAAGACGATAGGAAGTGCGCCCACACGGACAGGGTTCGTCGATGAGTGTACCTAGATCTCCACTGCCGAAACGAATTCTCGG
>JAXHSZ010000507.1:0-17104 GCA_034190725.1 Thermodesulfobacteriota bacterium | reverse complement strand
CCTTGAGTGTTTTTATCACACGCCCTCCTCTACCTTCCACCCCATGAGCTCTATAAGAGACTTACCGATGGTCCAACTCCCCTGCTTGGGAGAGTATACAGATAGTTTTAGTGACATGGGCTATCTGAACGTGATGTTCAAATACGAGTGGGAACTGGTTAAAAGCCCAGCCGGCGCGCATCAGTGGCTGGCCAAGGATGTGGCCGAAGAGGACATGGTGGTTGACGCACACGACCCGTCGAAGAAGCACCGGCCGATGATGACCACGGCGGACCTTTCTCTTCGCTTCGATCCGATCTATGAGCCGATCGCGCGGCGATACCAGCAGAACCCCGATGAATTCGCGGACGCGTTTGCCCGGGCGTGGTTCAAGCTGACCCACCGCGACATGGGCCCCCGCTCGCGCTATCTTGGTCCAGAGGTCCCGGCGGAGGAACTGATCTGGCAAGATCCAATGCCCGCAGTCGATCATGAGCTGATCGACGCGAAGGATATCGCAGACCTAAAGAGCAAAATCCTCGCTTCGGGACTGTCTGTCTCCCAACTGGTCTCTACCGCCTGGGCGTCGGCGTCCACGTTCCGCGGCTCCGATAAACGCGGCGGGGCAAACGGGGCGCGCATTCGTCTTGCGCCGCAAAAGGATTGGGAAGTTAACCAGCCGGCCAAACTGAAGATTGTGCTGGAGACCCTTGATGGCATTCAAAAGGATTTCAATAGCGCGCAATCAGGCGGGAAAAAGGTTTCGCTTGCCGACTTGATTGTCCTGGGTGGATGCGCTGGTGTCGAGCAGGCTGCGAAGAATGCCGGTCACGATGTGACTGTTCCCTTCACACCGGGACGCACGGATGCGTCGCAGGAACAAACCGATGTGGTGTCATTCACCGTACTCGAACCGGCTGCAGACGGATTCCGTAACTATCTCAAAACCAAATACGCCGTATCGGCAGAGGAACTGCTGGTCGATCGGGCGCAACTGCTGACGCTTACCGCTCCTGAGATGACAGTTCTCGTTGGCGGTATGCGCGTCTTGAATGCCAATTTCGGACAGTCCCAGCACGGCGTCTTCACCAAGCGGCCAGAGGCACTCACCAATGACTTCTTTGTGAATTTGCTCGACATGAGTACGACGTGGAAGGCAACCTCGGAAGACGAAGATGTGTTTGAGGGTCGTGATCGCGCAACGAGCGAACTCAAGTGGACCGGCACCCGTGTCGACCTCATCTTTGGCTCGAACTCCCAGCTCAGGGCCTTGGCGGAAGTCTACGCAAGTGAGGACTCCCAGGGGAAGTTCCTGCACGACTTTGTATCAGTGTGGAACAAAGTAATGAATCTTGACCGTTTCGACCTCGCCTGATCGTAGTATAAACGCCTTCAAAGGCTTCTGACAGGGTGTTGAAAAAAAGGTCAGCTAATCGGGTAGCCAGGGGAGATTTCCCCCCTCCCCTGGTCACCGCATGCGTTGCGACATGGAATTGTTTTTTCACATGCATTGAAGGGATTTTATAATCAGCAACGAATGCTGAAAGGTGAGAATAAGTGACTGATTGAACCCTTGAGATTCGCTTTCATTGAAGGAAGTCTTTGAACTCATTCGGTCGTAATGATTATTGTTTGAAAAAACTTTTCTTAAAATCCGGCTGCTCTGTAATTCGAGATAAAACCTCTGATCTTTTCGTCAAACATAGGGAAACCGTCTTTTCCTTATAGTGGATTGTGGTTTCCTTATTCCTTTTCCCTATTCCCATATATTTTTTTAAATCCTTTATTGCTCTAACTGCGGGGTTTGTAGGGGAGACACTCAAGGAAATCGATTTGCCTTGTTGACAATAGGCACACCTTTGGTTTATCATATATAAAATGAGTGAATTTGACTGGGACGATGAAAAAAATCTATATCTGGAAAGGACAAGAGGTGTCGGTTTCGAGGATGTGGTGTTTCACATCAAGAATGGCAATGTGTTGGATGTTATCAGACACCCAAACAAAGACCGGTATCCTAATCAGAATGTCATTATTCTCGACGTAGAGGGGTATGTTTATCTGGTACCCTATGTGAAGGAGAAAGGAACTCGATTTCTGAAAACAATAATTCCCAGTAAAAAAGCAACCAGGGAGTATTTGCCATGAAGAACAATAAATTAGAACTTGATGAGGAAGAGCTTAAGATTCTGCGTGATTTTGAACGTGGAGAATTCGAAAGCATCCACAACTTCAGCGAAGAAAAACGAAAGCTGGAGGAAGCGGCTCGGAACACCCTTCAGAAAGACAAACGCATCAATATTAGAATCTCGTCCCGCGATTTGGAGAGGATCCAGAAAAGAGCCGCCAAAGAAGGCATTCCCTATCAGACCTTAATTTCAAGTACGTTGCACAAGCTTGTCAGTGGAAAATTGAAAGAAGTGGTCTAAACGGGTAAAGGGGAAATTTTAACTCCCCGTCCTCACACGACCTTTCTCTTCTTTCTTTCGAGTCCAGTTTTTAAGTGATATGATTTTCTCGTTTTGTGTAATCGTGTTATTTTTTTGCTTCCAGAATCTCAAAAAAGGAATCCAGTGTATCCTTCACCTGTTCATCGGAATACGTCCTGGGATCGACAAAATCGGTTTCGAAAATGGCGCCTGGAATCCCAAGATCTTCATAAATGCCCTGCTTGACATCATACTGTCCCATGGAAGCCATGCGACAGCTTCGGTTTGAGTGGAATATCATACCGTCCACATGATATTCTTGTATGAGTCTTTTGTATAATTCCGTCAGTTCCTTTACACCGAACCAGAGCAATGGATTACCTACATATCTTTCAGCAAGCCCTTCAAAGGGCCTGGAGACGTCGATCCGCCCACCGAAAGCAGTTGCGTATACATCGGCAACAATAACACCTCCCTTTTCTTCCAAATACTTGAAGAGTTTCAAATTGTACCATACAGGAAACAGGTCCCAAATCAGTCTGTACTTCTCATTGGGAACAGCAGGAACTTTCATATCCGCAAGCTCTTTTATTTCATCATGTAACTCGTCATAAAATTCCACAGACTCCTTCCTCCCTGCCAAGGTAACTAACGGAAACATATTGGTGAACATCTCTATGGGGCCGATAGGACTCGGGACAAGTTTTCTCAATTCTCCCACCTCCAAAAATAACCTTGCGGCCTCATCAGAATATGTGAGGACTTCCTTGAAGCGGTCCATATCCAACTTCGTGTCGGAGTGCTTTTCCATGAATTCCGTTAATTCTTTGAGTTGATCCGCAAAATAGTTTACTTGATACGGAGCAACCTCCTCACCCAATGGAACGGATGCATCCACAACAAACAGGGGAGCCTGAAAATGTCTGCTCAATTCTTCCCACCACTTGGCCATAGAGAGACAGGCATGCTCCGTTGCGATCAACATGTCCGGTTCAGGAAGCCCCTGACCCATGAACGGCCCTTTGTTGAGGTAAATTGATCCCAGATTGTTGAGAGCATAGCTGCACAGATCCGTTGAAAAGCCCCTTGCCTCGGCAGCAGCGCAAAATTCAGCGGACAAGTTCCTTGCTGCACACATAGTGGCATAATTCTCCGGATACACGGGGAAGATATCCATTGCATAGCACAGTTCAACAGGTGCAGGAGATGTAAGCCATGCAACGGGTTTCTTCTGCGCCTTTATCATGGCTGATTCCGTGTAGTAATCTGCCATCAACTTTCCCAACTTTTCCGCTGTTTTGAGCCTCTTTTTCTTTTCAGGTTTTTTCTCACTCATTTTTCCTTCCTTTCTTTTTGAGAAACTTATACATACGTTGAGCAATTCTTTCCTAATACGAGGCTATGTCTTACTGAATCTGAAGGAAAAAACATTTCCAAGCGAACTCACTGAAGGGATGACTTCAGTTTCGTATGCTTTGAATCATTTTTTACTCCATTTTCAGCAACTTGGGTTCTCTCGTGAAGGCAAGACTCTCTCGCATTAGGTTATAATATCTTTGGCCATTTTCTCAGCCACTTCCATTCCTTTGGGGCCGAGTGAATCAGGGGATGAGCAAAGGGGAACCACATATTTCCCGATTATGTTGCAATTGCAGAAATTACTCAACCTGACAAACAACTCCTGAATGAGGTCTGCATTATTCTCCTCGGGCCCGGCACATGTAACTAAAAGAGAGACCCGTTTATGATTTATAAGCGATGTGTATTCAGATGTGCCGTATCCAGTTACAAGGCAATAATGTCTGTCGATAAGGGCTTTCATCTGTGAAGAGAACCCCCAACAGTAAAGGGGTGATGCGTATATTACAGCATCTGCAGCCATCATCTGCATGAACAACGACACTGCGTCATCTTTTTGAACACATCCGGGTTCATTCATTTCTTTTTGGCAATCCCCACAACCAAGGCATCCTCTCACTTCACTGGACATGAGATTTATCCGATCTATGTCATGCTTTTTCGCCATTATCTCCTCAAACAAACCAAGCACTGTGGCAGTATTTCCCTTCTTTCTCGGACTTCCAAGGATTGTAGCAATCTTCATCGGTACATCTCCTTTCTCAATATGTATCTAGTGTCCATCCATAAATGAGATATTTTTTGCAAGGTCAAGAAAGATGGAGATTCTAACCGCAGGAATACAATGGGCATGTAGCTACGTGCCCTTACATCTTTTTCTGATTTGTCTGCGTGCGGTCACGCACAGGCAGGCGCAGAGATTGCGGAAAATAGCTATTTATTGATGGACACTATCATTTAAATATTATCTTTTGACTTAAGTCAATGCACCCTGTATACAATAGTGTATAAAGAATAACAGAAATTTCAGAAAAGGAAAGTAAAAAATGGAGTGGTCAAAAGAAGCAAATGAGTCGTTATCTAAGGTTCCTTTCTTTGTACGGAAGAGGGTAAAGAAGAGGGTCGAAGAGGAAGCCGCTTCCTGTGGCGCTTCAAAAGTTCGATTGGAGCATGTTCAGGCATGCAAGCAGAAGTATCTCAAAAATATGGAAGATGAAGTGAAGGGATATGAGGTGGAGACTTGTTTTGGCACAAGCGGCTGTCCCAACAGGGCTATTATCTCAGATGATCTGTGTGAGAGAATCGAAAAACGGTTCTCGTTCAGAAATCTCAAGAAATTCTTAAAAGAAAGGGTAAAAGGTCCTTTGAAGATGCATCATGAGTTTCGGGTCTCTGTTTCTGACTGTCCGAATGCATGTTCTCGTCCTCAAATCGTCGACCTGGGATTCATCGGTGCCTGTAGACCTGCTGTCACAGAACAAGTATGCACACAATGCGGCGCATGTGGAGAAGTTTGCAAAGAGGGCGCCATCTCATTAAAAGGAGATGGCGTCGTAATCGACTCTTCACGATGCCTCTCGTGCGGAAAGTGCATTATGGAATGCCCTACGGGGACCCTCAAGGAAGATATGAAAGGGTATCGCATACTCCTCGGTGGAAAACTCGGCAGACATCCCCAATTGGGGAAAGAATTGCCTGGTATTTACGAGCCTGATGATGCAGTGGAGATGGTCGATATGTGCCTGGATCACTATCAACAGAACTGTAAAGAGGGAGAACGCTTCGGAGAGATACTGAACCGAACGGGATCGGATTGGATTATGGAAAAGACTCTATGCAAAGAAAAATAAAAATACTCATGTAATTTTGACTTATGTCAAGGACGAGGAGAACATAAATGATTATTATAGAATAAAACAGGATAGAGAAAATTAAAGTTGATTGTTGGTCTTTCAGGAGGTCGGTCATGTTCAAAAAAATCAATACAATGTTTCGAAAAGAATTAAGGGGAACAACGTACATGGAGATTCCATAGAGGGACTCCATAAAGAACTCAACACAACTCACTTGAAAGGAGGTAAAAGCATGTATTGTTATCAATGTGAACAGACAGCTAAAGGCGAGGGATGCACCAGCGTAGGTGTATGCGGGAAGCAACCTGAGGTTGCGGCACTGCAGGATCTTTTGATGCATGCGCTCAAAGGTCTTTCTCTCTATGCGGTTGAAGGAAGGAAGGTGGGAGTGAATGATAATGACATTAATGTGTTCACGTGCAAGGCCATCTTCTCTACACTGACCAATGTAGATTTTGATCCGGCGAGGTTCGTTTCCCTCATCAGACAATGTGTAGAGTTAAGAGACTCCCTCAAAGACAGGGTCGGATCAAAGGGAGGTAAAGTAGGCTTCACAGAAGGTGCCGCAACATTCAAACCTGAAGACACTCTGGAAGGACTCGTCAAACAAGGGGAGGCTGTGGGAGTGAAATCAGATGCAACAATAAATCCTGATATCCACTCTCTTCAGCAGATTCTCACATACGGAGTCAAAGGCGTTGCTGCATATGCGGACCATGCTCAGATTTTAGGCAAGGAGAGTGATGAAGTATATGCTTTCATCCATGAGGGATTAGCTTCAACCCTGAACAAGGATCTCACAGTGGATGATTTTGTGGGACTGGTCCTCAAGTGCGGAGAAATAAACCTGAAGACCATGGAATTGCTGGATGCAGCTCACACAAGCACGTACGGTCATCCTGTACCCACACAGGTCCCCCTTGGTGTAAAGAAAGGAAAGGCCATCCTCATTTCCGGACACGACCTGAAAGACCTTGAGGAGCTTCTTAAGCAGACAGAAGGGAAAGGAATCAATATATACACTCATGGAGAGATGCTTCCCAGTCACGGCTACCCTGAACTGAAAAAGTACTCCCATCTGTATGGGCACTATGGGACTGCCTGGCAGAATCAAGGAAAAGAGTTTGCCGAATTTCCAGGAGCTATCCTTATGACAACCAACTGTATTCAAAAACCAAAAGATACATACAAAGAAAATATTTTTACAACAGGCCTTGTGGGTTGGCCCGGCGTAACACATATGGATGGGAATAACTTCGCACCTGTAATAGAAAAGGCTTTGGAACTTCCTGGATTTACTGAAGATTCGAATGGAAAATCCGTAATGGTGGGCTTTGGCCGCAATGCAGTGCTTGGGGTGGCGGACAAGGTTATTGAGGCTGTAAAAGGCAAGGCTATCAGTCATTTCTTCTTGGTGGCCGGATGCGACGGTGCCAAGCCGGGTCGAAATTACTACACCGAATTTGTAGAAAAGGTTCCAAAAGACTCCATAGTTTTGACCCTTGCGTGCGGTAAGTTCCGTTTCTTTGATAAGGATCTGGGAGACATCGGAGGCATACCTCGACTTCTGGATGTGGGCCAGTGCAACGATGCCTATTCGGCCATTCAGATTGCTGTGGCTTTGGCCAATGCTTTTAAGTGCGGGGTGAATGACCTTCCATTGTCCATGGTCCTCTCATGGTATGAGCAGAAGGCTGTGGCGATCCTATTGACACTCCTTCATCTCGGTATCAAGGATATACGGCTTGGTCCGTCTTTGCCTGCATTTATAACGCCAAATGTTCTTGATGTGTTGGTAAAGAACTTTAATATCATGCCCATCAGTACGGTTGAAGATGATCTCAAGGCAATACTTGGATAGTACGAGTTGACAGGGGCAGTGATCGGTTGGTATCCTGTTCCCTGTCAAACGCCCCCTGCGAAAGGTCAACAGACCTCAAATCAAGGAGGAAAGAGATGAGATGCCCTGGGCAAGACACGCGATTTTGGAAAGAGGACACGATTTTTGAAGTGGAATGTCCCAAATGCGGTAATATGGTTGAGTTCTTCAAGGATGAGGCCACCCGTCATTGCGGAGAGTGTGGATCCAAGATGGTCAATCCCAAGATGGATTTCGGTTGCGCCACTCACTGCAAGTTTGCAGAGCAATGTCTTGGGGACTTGCCACCGGAACTTCTTGCCGAGAGAAAAGATTTACTGAAGGATCGTGTCGCCATAGAGATGAAGCGATATTTCGGGAAAGATTTCAAGCGGATTGGTCATGCTTCCAGGGTAGCTCGTTACGCTGAGGATATATTTACAAAGGAAGGCGGGGACCGTGCGGTGATTTTGTCCGCTGCATATCTCCACGATATCGGGATCAAGGAAGCTGAGCGAAAGTTCCAGAGTACGGCTGCACGGTATCAGGAGGAGGAAGGTCCACCCATAGCTCGTCAGATCCTCACGGATTTGGGCACCGATCCTGAGTTGATCGATGAGGTGTGTGACATCGTAGGTCACCATCATCACCCCAGGCCCAAAGAGACTGTGAACTTCAAGGTCTTGTATGATGCTGATTTAATCGTTAATCTGGAGGAGAATACGAAGGAATCTCCTCTGGATGAGGAGCGATTGAACAATCTGGCAGAGAAGGCCTTTCTTACAAAAAGCGGTGGTGATCTTGCAAAAAAGGTCCTCTTAAACAGTAAGCAGGAGTGAATGACCCATGGGAGCTGAGAGGCCAATGTCGAAAGCAACGAATCGGAGGGAATATCATGACAGTGATACGAAATATAATAGAGATCGATGAAGAAAAATGTGATGGTTGCGGTCAATGCGTACCTGCGTGCGCTGAGGGTGCCATTGAGATCGAAGACGGGAAGGCCAGACTTGTTGCCGAGAAGTATTGCGATGGATTAGGAGCCTGTCTGGGAGAATGCCCCAACGACGCGCTCAGAATCGTCACACAAGAGGTCGATGAATTTGATGAGGAGGCAGTGGAAGAATACTTGAAAGCAAAGGAATCCGCCCATAGCCATGAAGAGGAGACTATGGCCTGTGGATGTCCATCAACACTGATCCAGAGTTTTACCCCGAGAGAATCATGTGATCATGCGAACAAGCCTGAAGCTCAATGGAGTGGAAAATCAGCTCTCTCTCATTGGCCGGTGCAGATCAAACTGGTCCCTCCGACCGCTCCTTTTTTGAAAGGGGCTGATCTTTTAGTTGCGGCGGATTGTACACCGTTTGCTTATCCCACCTTCCACAAAGACTTTCTTGAGGGTAAAGTTCTGCTGGTTGGGTGCCCCAAATTTGATGATGCCGAGGAATATGTAAAGAGATTTGCAGACATCTTCGCCACTGCACAAATCAAGAGCATAACTGCAGTTGTCATGGAAGTGCCGTGTTGTAATGGATTACATGTGATTATCAAGAAAGGAATGGAACTCGCAGGCAAGAAGATTCCCATTGATCAGGTGGTGATCGGAACAAGAGGGGAAGTTCTCAAGAGAGAAAAGCTGGTGGCATGATTATTTTGAATTGTAGATAGTGTAATTTCTCAATACATTTGGCCCCATTGCTTAGTTCAATGAACTCGAAATATACTGTCAGTGTATCAGTTATTGCCATCTATGTATCAATTTAGCAAATGATCCTGGCCCTTTGCCTCAGGGTTATACATGAAAGAAACTTGCTATGAGATTCAAGTTTCTTAGGAGCCTTTTGAAAAGAGTCGCTTCAACGGTAATCAAATTTTAATCCGTGTAGAACTCCTATCTTACCCCCTCTTCTTTCTTATTGCTCACTAAGAGGCTCGGACAATACACGCATTAGAAGTCGACCGCTGTTGAAGTTTGCTGATAGCTTTCTATTATATAGCACTACAATAATACCCATCCATAATTTCCTGATGGGCACCACTCATTTTTATAGAAAAGGAGGAGAAAATGTCGGAACCTATACGAATATCCCCGGAGGAGACGAGACAACAGGTGACTTCCGGGTCAGCATTACTCGTCTGTGCATATGATGATCATGAAAAATTTAAAATGGTACATCTTGAGGATGCACTTTCTTTTTCCGAGTTTCAATCGAGACTCTCTTCCATATCAAAAGACCAGGAGATTATCTTTTACTGCGCATGACCCAAAGAGGCGACTGCTGCCCGTGTGGCGGAACAATACGAAAAAGACGGATACAACAACATAAAAGTCCTTGGAGGAGGCGTAGAAGCCTGGAAGAGAGCGGGTTATCCATTAGTATAGTGACTGGATCACCTCTTGTCCAATCCATCTCTCCTTGTATATTTCTTGTCCTGGAAATGTAGGGGTATGGTTTTTTCTTAAATTGTACCCCTTCACCACACCCCCCGAGAATTTTTCAGTTTAATCCCATGTCAGTTATTGCGATCAATTGTCCCGGGAAAAACAATTCCAAGGTCTTTCCGTGTCTTATATTGCCTTTTTTGTATAAACATAAAAAAATTCAGCTGGTGTTGTAGATGACTCAAACCTTGAATTTTCAGCGATTTATCACTATATTTTAAATATGATCCTCTTTGTATGGGGCAACATGAAGTAAATATAATCATTGACAACACCCCTTCATTTACTTTATTTATTAGTGTTACTGTTCTGTAATTGAGCGAATCAATGATTCCGGAGTTCATATGATTGTATCCAATGTAAAGACCGAGACGGACAATAAAACAGAAATTACCTTGAGTATGTATGCGGATGAGGTTTCTTTGGTGCTCAACAAGCTCACCTGTATCAAATGCGACATATGCAGGACCGTCTGCCCACGGGAAGCCATCTCTGTGAAGCGGGATGATACAGAAGTGAGCATCCATATTGATGAAGAAAAGTGTGTGCTTTGCGAGGTCTGTTCTCACTTCTGCCCGGTTTCAGCGATAGAATTGCACCATAACCTCAAATCAAAGAACATTCTTCTGGACCACGAAGGCGTCCTTCCGTTTCGGGATAAAATAGTGATCGATACAGGCAAGTGCCCGAGTCATTGTTCAACAAACCCAGAGGGGGAGCATCGATGGTGCCGTAGGGAAGATGCAATCATTGACAATACATATGAGGAATGTCCCAAGTTCTGTTTTGCATGTGTGGAGAATTGCCCGATAGATGCAGTGGAGGTGGGAGAAGAGGCGGTAATACCCGATGAAGCCAAATGTCTTGCCTGCTACCGGTGTTATGACAACTGTGAATATGGATCGATCACCGTAACGCCTGTATTTTCCGGAGAGATACATATCGACAGCAATCTCTGTCCGGAGGATTGCAACAAGTGTATTGTCCAGTGTCCCACTCAAGCAATTGTCAGAGAGGGGAAGGATGTTATCATCACAGAAAGGCATTGTTCATTCTGCGGTGCATGTGTAAATATATGTGACAAGGATGCCATACACCTGAAGAGAAATTCCGTCACAGCAGAGGACGGGGAGTTCACCGCTGTCTGGTCAAATGCAGTTGAAAAACTGATTGGTTCACCTTCACGCACATGAGTTTAATGAAGATTTCATAAAAATCAGATTTGGTGATTTGATTTATAAAGGTGATGTATGAGTGAAGAGGTACGGATAGGGGTATATGTGTGCCATTGCGGGAAGAATATTGCAGCGGTGGTTGATCCTGCTTCTGTGGCTGAATTTGCGTCTTCCCTTGACAATGTTGTTATTGCCAGAGAAAACACATACTGCTGTGCTGAGACCGGTCAGGCAGAGATCAAAGAAGACATCAAGGAGTATAATCTCAATAGGGTTGTGGTGGCCTCCTGTTCCCCAAAACTCCATGAGCCTACATTCAGGCGGACCGTATCGGAAGCCGGTCTGAATCCATATCTTATGGAAATGGTCAATATCAGGGAACACTGCTCTTGGGTCCACATGAATGAACCGGATGCGGCAACAAAGAAATCCATGGACCTGGTCAAGATGGGTGTGGCAAAGGCCCGTCTTCTCCAACCTTTGAGTGACCGAGAGGTGCCCACTGTAAAGAGCGCGCTGGTCATTGGAGGTGGAATAGCAGGGCTTCAATCAGCTCTTGATATTGCCGATGCAGGTCATCAGGTGTATCTCGTGGAAAAATCTCCGACATTGGGAGGGAAAGTAGCTCAACTTTCTGGTGTTTCTTCTGATTCTTGTCCTCCGGAATGCATACTCACCCCAAGAATGACTGAAACAATACTGCATACAAAGATTCAAGTATTTACAAACTCGGAGGTCGAATCGGTAGACGGTTACATAGGCAACTTCAGAGTGAGAATCAAAAGGGGCCCCAGATATGTGAATGAAGATTGTATCCTGTGTGGTGAATGTCGTGATGTCTGTCCGGTTGATGTTGAAAATGATTTCGACGCCGGTATGGGAACGAGAAAAGCCATATATCTTCCATTTGAACAGGCCACACCTTCCACATATGCTCTTGATAGTGATAATTGCACAATGTGTGGACTTTGCGTTGAAACCTGTCCGGTAAATGCCATAAACCTTGAAGAAAATGAAGAAGAGATAGAGATTGAAGTCGGCAGTATCATTGTGGCAACAGGATTTGAAACCTTTGACCCTGGCAATGATCCGAAGTACGGTTACTCTCAGTATGACAATGTAATCACCTCCCTCCAGTTGGAGAGGCTATTGGATCCGAATGGACAGACAAAGGGCAAACCGCTCAGACCTTCAGACGGAAAGATGCCCCAGAGAATAGCTTTTATACAATGTGTCGGTTCCAGAGAGGAAGAGGGAAATCAATACTGTTCAAAAATCTGCTGTATGTCAACGATAAAACAGGCACAATTGCTGAAATCATTATTCCCGGAGATGGATATCATTGTATATTTCAGAGACATGAGAATTCCAAGAAAAGAGTTTGAAGAAGCATACAGGGCTGTCAGAGAAGTCGGTGTACTCTTTCTCAGAGGGGATGTCAGGGATGTATCGGAAACGGATAACGGTAACCTTTTAATAAGCACCTACAGCGAAGTATTCAACGACATAACACATCATAATGTGGAGATGATTGTACTTGCTGTGGGTCTTGAACCATGCAAGGATACGGACACAATAAAAGACATTGTAAAGGTTCCCGTAAGTCCTGATGGATTCTTTATGGAAGCACACCCCAAGTTGCGGCCCATAGACACGGTTATAGATGGTGTCTATTTGGCAGGGACCTGTCTCAGTCCAAAGGATATTGCGGAATCCGTATCTCAGGCAAGCGGGGCAGCAGCCAAGGTGTGTGGTCTTTTTTCCAAGGATAAATTGACACTTGATGGAATTATATCCAAGGTTGATCAAGAGAGATGCATCGGATGCGGTCTCTGCATTAAACAATGTCCTTTTCATGCCATAATAGAGGAGGAGAGAGAGGAAGAAAAGAAAGCAAAGGTCATAGAAGCGGCGTGTAAGGGATGTGGAGTATGTGCTGGAGCTTGCCCCACGGGAGCTGTGGATGCATTCAGTTTCACAACAGAGCAGATTTATTCTCAATTGGATGCAGCTTTAGAGGAAGAACCAGGCGAAAAGATCATAGCCTTCTGTTGCAATTGGTGTTCATATGCGGGAGCTGATTTTGCAGGTGTATCGAGATTGCAATATCCCTCCAATGTACGGATAATCAGGACAATGTGTTCCGGCAGGCTGAACAAAGATATTATCCTCCATGCTTTTGAAAAAGGGGCGGGTATGGTCCTCGTATCAGGATGTCATCCTCCGGGAGACTGTCATTATGTGTCCGGGAATTACAGATGTGAAGAGAGGGTCAACGCTTTATTGAAAAAACTCCCCAAAAAAGGGATAGACCCGAAGAGGTTGAGGTTGGAATGGGTATCGGCAGCTGAAGGGATTGTGTTTCAGAGGATTACAGAGGAAATGGCGGAACAGTTGAAAGAGCTGAAGGGGTAAATGATGAATAAAACCGGAGTCTTTTTGTGCACATGTCCCGCAACCACCACGACCATTGAAATGGAAAAGATAGCTCAAGGTTTAGATTTGCCTGATACTAAGGTGTACTCACATATGTATCTCTGTTCACAAAGGGGCCTGAAGTACATGGAGAAATGTATCAAGGAGGATACGCTCAATCGCATTGTATTAGTAGCCTGTTCCGAGAATATTCATAGAAATGTTTTTGACGGTTCTCGTCTGCTGAAGGAAATAGGAATAGAATATATCCCTGTGGAAGGAGTTTTGGACGAAGAAGCTTTGTTGAAGAGAGTGCAAGAGGTGGTCAAAGGGGAGAAGGCTCAGATCACCCGAGTGAAAGAAAAAATAAAAGAGGTGCTTGTAATAGGAGGGGGTGTGGGTGGAGTCCAGGCTGCTCTGGATATTGCTGAAGGGGGGTATAAGGTTTACCTCCTGGAAAAAACTCTGTCCATCGGAGGTGCAATGGCCCAACTGGACAAGACTTTTCCCACCATGGATTGTTCCATATGTATCCTTGGCCCAAAGCTCGTTGATGTTTCAAAACATCCAAACATTGAATTGATAACTCACGCCGAAATCAAGAACATCACAGGTGATGTGGGAGACTTCAATGTGGAAGTGGAGATAAAACCAAGATACGTGGATATGGAGAAGTGTAATGGCTGCAGCGCATGTGTTGAAGTTTGCCCCGTGATTTTACCAAATGAATGGGATTTGAACCTGAAGCCGAGAAAGTGCATTTATATCATGTTCGCCCAGTCGGTCCCCCTGCGATACACCATAGATAAAGACAAGTGTATCGAGTGTGAGTTATGCAAAAAAGTCTGTGAGTTGGATGCCATAAACCTGAACGAAGAGCCGAAGTCTCGAACCTTGCATGTCGGGGCCATCGTCGTCACCACTGGAACAAAAACGTTCGATGCATCAAAAAAGGAAGAATATGGATACGGCAGACTGAAAAATGTCGTAACCAACATAGAATTTGAACGCATTGTCTGTGCATCCGGTCCCACAGGCGGAGAACTCATACGAACTGATGGGAAGCACATGAAGAATGTGGCCTTCATTCAGTGTGTGGGATCCAGGGATGTCCATTTCCATGACTATTGCTCTGTGTACTGCTGTTTAGCCAGCATAAAAGAAGCAAGACTCGTTTTGGAACACGACAAGGATGCTGAGGTATGGATTTTCTATAATGATGTTCGAGCTTGCGGCAAGGGATTTGAGGAGTTGTACGTTCGGTCCAAAAAAGAAGGGATGAATTTTATAAAGGGTCTGCCCGGAGAGGTGAGGGAGGATCCGGAAACAGGAGATCCCATTGTTATCTACGAAGGTCCAAAGGCTGGAAAGTACAGTGAGCTTCAGGTGGATATGGTGGTTCTGGCGGTTGCACTGGAGCCTTCTGAAGAGATTGCACGACTTTCCGAGATGCTTCATCTCGAAACTGATATTCATGGTTTCTTCAAGGGACTCCATCCCAACTCACGACCTCTGGAGACGACCAACAAAGGGATATTCCTGGCAGGTACCTGTCAGGGGCCCAAAGATATACCCGAGACGGTCTCCCAGGCCAGTGGCGCTGCTGCAAAAGTATGTACTCTCTTTTCTGGATAAATGCAACCTGTGCGATGAGTCAAGTTCACTGCTCGCCGGTTCCTGTTTATCCGAACAGGGTGAACAAATGCGATCTTAGGGTATGTGTAAACCTCTTTAATATCAGGTGATTCCATGTCAAAGTTATCCATGTACCAGATCTACCAATTTCTGCCGAGAACAGACTGCAAGAAGTGCGGCTTCTCATGTATGGAGTTTGCCAATCGCCTGATATCCAGAGACGTCAAGCCCAGAGATTGTCCATTCCTATTGGAGCCTGAATATGCAGCAACCTTACGAGAGCTGGAAGAGCTTTTGGGCCCTGAGCTTGAAAAAGATATTACGGGTCTTGTGATTGATCAGGAGAAATGCAATGGATGCGGAATCTGCGTTGCTGTATGCGAAATAAACATAGAAGAGAGTGAGGAGGTGGAGGCGGGAAGGGGACCTGGTTTTTCTGATAAAATCGTTTTACGGGTGGATGATGGAAGGATCAAGCTGGTAGATCCTTACTTATGCAAACGGACAGATCCTTCTGCTCACATTTGCAGAGCGTGTGTTGAATTATGCCCTACGAAGGCCATCAGTCTTTTATAATGTATCTGTTCACGGTGAGCAGTTCACAGTTAACCGCTCATTAAAACAGAAGGAACAGGGGATTATGGGTGCTTCTTTTGAATATTTGGCAGTCTTGAACAGCTTACATTGGTATAAAATTTATTTCATTGAAAAAAACCGTGAACCGCAAACTGATAACCGTGAACAATTACGTTGAAGTGTTATGAAACGGAAAGCATTCAACAGGCTTTAATGGAGGTAGAGTTTGGCAGAGACCATTTATGAGTCCATAGTATGCCCTTCATGCGGTTGTCTCTGTGATGATATCGATGTGGTGGTTGAGGACAATAAGGTAAAGACCATCAGGAATATCTGCGAATGGGGTATCAACAAATTTCTCTTCACAAAGAAATTCACGCAAAACACAAAAAGAACACGTGTAGAGAAGCCGATGATCAGGGAAGAGACCTTGACGGAGACGGATTATGAGACTGCCGTATCAAAAGCAGTAGATCTCTTAAGGGCTTCAAAAAAACCCCTGGTTTACGGGCTGACAAACTCTGGGTATGATGCCCAAAAAGTTGCTCTGCAGATTGCACAAAGGTTAAACGGATGGTTTGAACCAAAGGGAGCGGCTTTTCTCTCTCCTTATTATACGGCCATGAAGAAGTCAAACTTCTACCTGGCACCTCTGGATGAGGTCAAGAACAATGCAGATTGCATTATTTATTGGGGATGCAATCCTATCCATTCAACCCCAAGACACCTGGCCAGATATTCCGTTTACCCAAGGGGCAGATGCAAGGAAAGGGGCAGTTATGACAGGCTGGCCTTTGCAGTTGATATTGCGGAAAATGAGATGAGCAGGGCGTGCCGGCAGTTTCTTCAAGTGGAACAGGGCATGGATCATACAGTCATGGATGTCATGATAAAGCTGCTCAGAGGAGAAAATGTTGAAGACTATGCAGGAGATATTTTCCCTATACAAGATATGGTCACACAGATGAGGAGAGTACTCTACGGCACAATTTTCTTTGGTCTGGGGCTGTCTGCAAAGGGCAATGCTCAAAGAAACATTGAAGCACTCATGGAGTTGACCAAGGAGTTGAATGCTAAAAACAGGTGGGTTACAATTCCACTTTATGATGATTTCAACACAAGCGGTGCGATCCAGCTTCTCCTACGCGAGTCTGGAAGTCCTATACCTGTGGACTTCTCCGGCGACCATGAGGTCGAGCCGGAAAAGCACACATTGCTTGAGAATATACATGAGGTGGATGCTGCATTGATAATCGGTGAGGACCCTTTTTGGTCGCTTCCTTCAAAGAAATCGGATCGATTGAAAGAGATACCTCTCGTGCTCATTGATCCGTTCTGGACAAGGACAACCACTAAATGCCAAGTGGTCTTTCCCACTG
>JAXHSZ010000506.1:0-3751 GCA_034190725.1 Thermodesulfobacteriota bacterium | reverse complement strand
CACAGAAACAGAGAGAAAAGGATTATGTTTCCAATAATAAGAAAATGAAAAAAATGTGATTTGAATATTAATTTCATGCGCTTCCTTAACATGCACTGGTCAATATTATCTTCTCGATACCTCATGTATTTATCCTTGATGATCTGGTGCGTTTTCGTATTTTATTTGTGGACAGAGTACAACAGAAATATTCAACCTATGCGGTGAGCCAAGTTCCCCACTTGCTGAGGACCGACTTTTTATGCCCTCCTTTCAAGAGAATACTGTTGAATGAAGGTATTATTTTAGCTGTATGAAATAAAAAGTTATAAGCAAGCTTTAACGGCGGTCAAATTGTAATGCGTGTATTGCCTGAGCATCTTAGTGAGCGTTAAGAAAGAACAGGGAATTATCTTATATTTTGTGTCTGAAATAGGCTGGAATGGAGATACTAAATTGAATGGCAATATACTATTCTTTCTATACGCTCACTTGGATGCGAGTTTTACACGAATTAAAATTTGATTGCCGTTAAAGCGACTTTTTTCAAAAAGCTCCTAAGAAACTTGAAGCGAAAAACAAGTTTCTTTCATGTATAACCCTGAAGCAAAGCGCCAGGGTCATTTGCCAAAATATTACGAATGAAGGAAAATCAGAATGGTTTATGAATTCTGAACATCTGGGCGGATGCAAACAGGTTAATACAATAGGGGATTCATCCGAAAACGTGTTCCATCTACTTCCAGGAGTGTTTTTTCATTGGGATTCACATAATAGAGAGTTGCTTTCCCTTGCGCAATGGAGTCCATATGCACTGACACTACGAGTTCGTATATTTCATCTTTTCCGTGAGTTTTGCCATTGCTATTCAAATAACCTAATGGAATGGAATCACACGTTCTCTCTGAATAGCCGCAGCAAAGAGTAAACCGCACATTCTGAGAGAGGGTTTCTTTAAGTCGGAATACACCAAAATAGTCCGAAGGAAATCTGTTTGTAATACTCACTTCTTCCCTGGGAACTAAGGTGTGGAATCTTTCCTGCCCGCTATGGACTCCTATATTGAACCGATTCTGTATGTAGAACCTTTTGTTCGGCTCTTCTTTTCCTTCCATGAATTTGAGTAATTGAAGGGCCCCAATGAATTTCACCGTTTGGGCATTTTCTGGTTTCTTTTGCAGGTTTTGCACCATGAAAGCTTTTTTCACTTTGCTCTTGGAATATTGACTGGATGCCATTTTCCCTTTGGCGATATTTTCAAATTGAGTTCCCTTATTTATGTCTGATCCGAAAATAAAAATTACAGAATTCATCTCATGGATGCGTAACTCGGATATCAACACTTCAATATCTTCTTTTGAGTTCAGCGAGATTTGTGAATTGTCGACTATTTCAATGTGAGATTCATCTGATCTTTCCCTCCAAATGAGTTTTAATATTCTTCCGTCTGAATGACTGCGAAGATTGATTATGATTACTCTTTTTTCTGTTGAGTCTTTCTGATTCATTACCGGCATATTCTTGATGGTATAAGCTATTTGACAAATCTGTTCACTAAAAATGCCCTTCAATTCTAATCCATAATCTTGCCGGTTGATTATCGTCCTGAATATATCAATGAGGGTGTGGGGAAAATGATAGGGCATGATGAGTATCATCTCGTGTGGGTCTGAAGTTGGTTTGTCTTTGAGGATTTCCGAATGAATCTTCATGACAAACGCCTTGACAATATCCCTTTGAACCTCTGGATTATCTATATCTGGAAGGTTTTTATCCAAAGCCTCGAATACAACAAATTCATCTCCAGAAATCTGTTCTTCTCCAAATTGAGACTTGACAAGATCGGCTTCTCTCACAAAGGTCGCTCTCCAGGGTATCAGGTGAAGAGGATAAACATCAGGAATATCGTCGAGGGGTATCCGGACGGGTACTCCGATCAACTGAATTGGATTTTCAGAAAGATCAGCGATGCATCTCATCGTTTCAACCAAGTATTGGTCGGTGGGCAGTTAAAAAATAATCTTCAGATCGAAAAGTGATCTTCATTATTATTTCATGTTTATCGGTCAACATCATTTCAAGTTTCGCATTGCGGAGCTCTGAATCCTTTAAGTCTTCAGGTATATGGTCACTGAGTTGATATGTGCCGACCAACTCTATCTCCGGATTCGGTGCTTCGTTGATCTCCAGAGTATCGGACACGCCTGTATTTTCTGCAACTGTTATAAGAGTATGTCTGCTTCTCAATCGAATTTTTTGCGGCAAAGGAACCCACTCTCCGATTGGATCCCCCATCTGAATCACGGGTGTAAACTTCCTTGTACCGAGTCCATAAGCAGATATGATGCCTACCTTGGCTGTCGCTGTATGTAAAGCTCCCTGTATCTCCACATCTACAAGACCAGGGGTGTTTTGAAGCATTCCCAAGCGTACGGCTCCCTTGGTCACACATTCCTTTAATTCTTTTGCTTTTATGACTGTCGAGCCCTTTCCTTTCTGTGAAAATTTCTCTTTGATTATCTCCTCAACAACTTTCATTCTACATGATTTTCCAGCGAGTAAAATAACATCAGGGAAATCCCCGACAACATGGTCAGGGAAACATTTCTTGGATTTTTTAAAAAGTCTCTCCATCATGCAGATGGATTCTTTGATTCCATGGGTGACTATTTCATTGACTTCGTCTCTTCGAATTGTGCAATCAATTTCTTCCTCGACTCTTTTCCCTTTTCCGAGGAGATACAATTTTTTGTCTATCTTGAGTGTTTCTAAAATACTTTCATCATCTTTTTGGTCTGTGCCTTTATCCGAAGTTAACTTTCTTTTAATTTCTTCAAACTCTTCCCATAAATGGGGTAAAGTATCTTTGATTATCTTTTTGTACCCTGCATCAGTAAGTCCTTTTTTTTGGGCTGTCGGATGAATAAGTGTTTTTTCCAATATAAGCCATGTAATATCATCTCCTCCAAATCTTCTCTTCCCGTCTGTGCCAAGAACGGTAATAGAGAACCTATCCGTACCCATCTCGTCATCTCTATGGGCATTCACATGGAGGAACGCTATGTCGATAGATCCACCACCAAAATCATAGACCATAAGTGTATACGGGTCTTGAGCTGCCTTTTTTTTCGTGTTTACATCTTCTTCTCTCAAAATGGCATCAAACGCTGCAGCAACAGATTCGGGATACATTGCAATGATATCAATATTACAGATTTTACAAGCTTCTTCCAGTGCAGCCAGTTGTATTGGGGAAAATCGTGCTGGATAGGTAATAAAGCATTTATCCACCTTCTTTCTCAGGTCTTCTTCAACGAGCCGGATCATTTGCTCTATGATATCCGCAGCCATTTCATGCGGCCAATAGGATGCTTGCCCCCCATCTTCATAGTAAATTATATCCTGTGGCTGGTACCTGGGTGGGCGTTCACCGAGTCTCCGTTTGACTGAAAGAACAATACTTTCCCTACATTCCGGTACCCGAAAATAACTTCTTGCGTATCCACCAATACTGTATACTTTTTTCCACGGCTCAAGACGTTCATACAATATAACGGAAGGGACCGAAGGTGGATCTATTGAGAATTTATCAATATCCATGATTTTAGGATTACTCGCCATCTGAGGCATGATAGCACAACAACTGTTCGTTGTGCCGAAGTCAATTGCTACCCAACCGTCAAAGACTTCCCCTTCTTCAGCTTTGATGTGAAGAGGTATTCTTATCTTCTCGTGTGGATAACTGTTTGAATGAATGATGATGGAAGTATCA
>JAXHSZ010000505.1:0-8132 GCA_034190725.1 Thermodesulfobacteriota bacterium | reverse complement strand
TAATTCTTGTGCTTTTTTTCAATGCTTGTTTCTTTGTGATATTTATCCGTCAATTCCTCTTTGCGAAGTCAGATTTCTCTTGTGAAAAACTCGCTACACCACCAAATCGCTCAATTTAGGTCAAAGTCAGAAGGCTCCCTGTAATCTTCAATAAACTTTTGAAAGATGGTGACCTCACCATCGATTTTTGCCCGTTTTATATTTTCGGCAGTTATTCTCACTGACTCTAAATCACTGTCAAATGCGTAAACTGGGTTGAAACCGAGTTTCGCAGCAACAATCGATAGTATTCCTGAACCGCAGCCCATATCAATGATACTGCCTGTCATATTATGAATGGAGAGTTTATCCAACAAGCGGATGCATCCACGAGTTGTTGGATGGATCCCGGTTCCAAAACTCATGCCTGGGTCAATCTCCACTATGATCTCATCTTCAACTGCCTGATATTCCTCCCAAGAGGGCTTGATAACAATTCGATCTGAAACCTTCTCCACATGAAAGAACTTCTTCCACGAATGAGCCCAGTCTTCTTTCTTGATCTTCTCTATTGAAACGATAGATTTGCTGAATTGAAAAGAATCCTGCCAGTCCTCCAAATGCTTCTCAACCCCATCCCTCAATTCTTCCGCTTCAGAAAGCGTATCTTCATAAAAAAAGATTTCCGCAATGCATGATTCAACACTATAAAATGAAGAAGAACTCAATTCTTGAGAGGACAAGAGCTCTTCGATTAAAGTAGCGGTCATGAAATCAGTATTGATTTTGACTACATACAGGATATCACTCATTGTCTTAACAAATGCATTGGATTTCAAGCATAAAGTTCATCACGGGCAGTAAGGAACAAATGTAGTGAAATGGAGTTTGAAAATTTCCAACAATACAAATTGTAATAGAATAAAGATTTACAGTCAAACTTTGTCTTTTGTTTTTACAAAAACTCTGGTAGTATACGGCAAAAGTGAACTACTAGCACGCAATATGCAGAGCATAGGGTGGCTCCGTCTCAACAAATTGGGGGCATATGCTGACAATTCTGTTGAATGAAAAGGATAATGTATACGTAAATACCTTCAATCCTCCTCTTGGGAAAGGGAAGTGATTGGTGATTTTAGAGTGAATAAAAGATAAGGGTTTTATTGAGACCATGGCAAGAGTGAGACACATATGGAGTAAAGTAGTGATAGGGGTTTTCGCATTCCTTGTTGGGATCGTAGTGGGACAGATCTACCCTCAACTCGCTGATATGCCTCTGAAATTTCTAGCCAAGCGAAAGGATACCCTGGGGAGCATTATATTCAGAGAACCGAAATTGGATTATATATTAATCGAGAAGAATGGCCAGGAATTAAGACTTCGTAATGACGAAAGAATGCAAGTCCTTTCAGGGGATAGTCTCATCATTAAGGATACCGTCACAAACCTTTTTATCAACAGAGGCATAGAGACATATATTGAGGGCATAGGGAAGATTGACAGCTTTGATTATAAAGTGGATGTGGGACTGTTGGTTGATAAGGCTATGAAGAATATACTTGAACAACAAAAATCATCATATGATTTGAATGTACAAAAAGACGGTCAAGTATTCGCCAGATCTTTTCTTGATGTAACATTGATCAAGGATGACTGGACCAGCAAAGCAGAGACTTTTGAAGATGGAAAAGATAAGATCCGGTATATTGTGAAAGCTGTCGAACTGGATCCTTCAGATGTGAATATGCGGATTCTTCTGTCAGAACTTTATATAGAAGACGGTGACTTTCAAAAGTCGATTGCTGAGTTTGAAGAAGTCGTGAAAATACGTCCTTCTGACAAAGAAACATATGAAAAATTAGTCTATCTCTATAATAAAACGGAAAAAACAGACAAAGTCATCCAAACCTATGCAAAATTAATTGCATTGGACCCAAAAAATGATGTGCTCCATTACAATCTGGGCGTACTCCTGGAAGAGAAAGGGAAACACAGAAAGGCCATATCCGAATTTTTGAAAGCTACTAAAATCAACCCAAATGATGCAAGCATCCACGCACACCTTGCATACAACTATGCACAAACAGGCAATGTGAAAAAGGCCATATCGGAATATAAGCTCGCTGCGAAGTTAGACGATCAAGATCCAGTAATCCCTTTTAATTTAGCCATCCTCTATGAAAAGGTCAAGAATCATAAAAAAGCAGTGAGCGAATATAAAAAGGCGAGAAAGTTACGGCCGGATGATACGGATGTGCTCATGCGTCTTGCAGAGAGCTATGTGAATATGAAGAATTACAAAGAGGCAACCTCAGTTTATAGAGACATTATAAAGATAAAGCCTAAAGATGCAGACGCATATGGTAAGCTGGGATTTGTTTATACGGAACAGAAAGAGTATTCAAAAGCGATCAAGAATTACAAGCAAGCTATTCATTACAATCCAAAAGACCCGATTACTCACTTCAATCTTGCCTTCCTGTACGAAAAGACAGGAAAGACCGAACTGGCGTTAAAGGAATATCAAAAGGCAAGGAAGCTCAAACCAAATGACCCTGATATACTCGGATCTCTGGCAAATCTCTATATCACCACAAAAGACTACAAGAAGGCAATCTCCATCTATGAGAATATGGTGAAGATCACGCCCAAGGACCGCATAATTTGGGAGAGGTTGGGATTTACATACACCGAGGAAAAGATGTGGAAAAAAGCCATCAACAGTTACCGTAAATCCATCAAAAATGGTTCTGATGACGCCGTTATTCACTTCAATCTTGCAATACTCTTCGAGAGGGTTGGTAACATCAAGAGTGCACTGGATGAATACAGGAAAGCTTTTCAGAGGGATCCATCGTTAAAGGAGGCAGGGGAGAAGATACCAAGACTCTCCATAGAACTTATGAGACGCAAAAAAAGTAACTGAAGGGGTATCTGCTTCTCTCTTGATTTCTATCCGTATCTCCTTCCATGTTTTGACCTGAATCTCTTGAATCTGTTTATTAATCCAATGTTTCGACTTTCAATATTCGCATCAAGTAAGGATTGGAAAAGAGCTGTCAGTCTTTGTTGTTGATCGATATTTTGTTCAAGGAGTTTTCTGTTTGGTGACAAAAGAAGGTCAAGTCTCTTCTCTGAAAGTTCTCTTTCTTCTTTCAATACACTATAAAACATATCCAAAACATCTGGAGATATATTCATGCTCTCACTGTCAGTTTCTTCTGTGTCTTGATACTTTTCTGTTCCATTGTGAGATCTGGTGAGCCCAGATGATACCATCCAGCCTTTCCCGGTGAAATCCCGACCGAAGCCCGAAGTGCTGTCATCTCTTTTATGAAGCACCTCCATCTGTTGAGTTATTGTATTGAAACTGTCCTGAAATTTTTTGAAAATCTGAGAGATGTTCTCATTCACAAGAAATAATCCATTTTTGCGGAACTCAGCCTCTTTTGATATGCTTTCCTGCAGAAGGCTGAGTGAGGTCTGCTGTTTTTCCAAAAGTCTGATTATCTCTTGTTTTTGGGGGTCGGAGTTTCTTGATTGAAGATCGAGAATTTGACGGAGTATACTATTGGATGTACGCTGAAGTTCTGCATTTTTCAACATGATTTCACCTGACACTTTTGAAGCTTCTTTTTGATCAGCGAGGCTTTGAGCAAGTTTTTGATTGCTTTGGCTGAGCAATCCTGTCAGTCGTCTATCAAAGAGGTCTTCACTTTGCTTAATGAACTGACTTAAACTCGCTCCTATTTTACGTTGAAATGCCAGGTTCTCATCAAGGGCTTTCACAAGAATATCATTGTCTTCGCAAATAGAAGTTAACACATTTAATATTTTATTGAAGTTTTCTTCTTGCTGATTGAGGCGCTCGATACTTTCTATAAACTGTAAAATAGATTGTCTGAGACTTTGTTGGGCCTTGTTAATTGTATCTTGATTTTTCCCGACTTTCTCCAACCCTTCAATGAATCCCTGTTGACTTGAATCAAGCCCCCGAATAAGGGCGGAAAAAACATCCAGATTTGAACCGAATTGTCTTGTCTTATCATCCAATTCCGAAGTGATTTCAGTAAGCAATTGTTGATGGATCCTCAATGAATCCAGTGAAGAATGGAGAGATACGTCATTTCTCGATGGTTGAAAGAGAGGTGCAAGCTCCAATGTATTGAAATCATCCAGCTCACTTAAAAAGTCTAACCGCCACTTTTCCAGGGGCTGATACAACAGTGTCAAAAATACTATCAGTCCGACTCCAAGCAGACCGGTAAAAAAAGCCGCCTTCATCCCCAAAAGGTTCTGATCCATGGAGTCGAACAATCGATTGACCCTATTGTACAGGATTTTTGTCTCTAACTTGAAACTCGATACTTCATTGCTTGTGGTACCTTTTTCAACCGCAGGTGCTTTTTCAGTGATAGGTTTATCTGTACTCAATCCTATGAGAGCTTGAGTCAGACCCAATACAATGCCTGTAATTACGACAAGTATCAACGCTCTTGAAATATATGAAATAAAAGCACTTTTCCCCCTCAAAGCAGATTGTGCTATTGCTGTCAACACATCTCGACTGTATTCCCCACCTTTCTCCCTGATTTCGTGGAGAATTCCAATACGTCTGATTATCAGAGCAGTTTCAGATTGAACCCCTTCTGCGAGAATTTTGGGCACATTTTCGTTCCAAATCCCTCCTTTTTCACGGTAGGTGCGGTAATTTGCTTTTACCCTTCTTAACGCCCTGAATTCCTTTCTGAGATACCACCACTCACGGAGTATCTTCAGGACTCCAATGAAGAAAAAGGCTCCAATGGTTAAAACAATGATTTTACTGAGTAAGGGTAACTCTAAAAATAGCCTTTGCATACGCAAAAATGTTTAAAAGGTATTATTTTAGCAAATGACCCAGGTGCTTTGCTTGAGGGTTATACATGAAAGAAAGTGCCAGGGCCCTTTGCTAAAATGTTGCCGAAAAAGAAAAGGGTTGCTTTAATGACCCATTTCCAAGAAAAATCGGATATGTTCTTGGAGGGTGGATATTGAGTCTCGTAAAATAATCTGTTCCGATACTGATGATTCACTAATAAAATCATCAGAGTCGACTTCAATCTGCCAAGCATCTTCACACAGTCTGAAGAGGGTTACCCTCCCATCGAGACTTTCTGGGAGAAGTATTTCAATGTTCACTTTTTCACCATCGCTCCTTTTTACATGGAGATATTGTAGATGTTTGGTGCCTCTCTTCATTCCTCTGAAATCCAATACAAAAGGGGAACTGATAAGGTAGACAAGATCACATTCCATACTGAGTATGTGCGCCCTTTTATTGAACAGATAAGAACCTGTGTCAACGTAAATGGAGAATACACATCTTTTCATTTTTGGTATTTTTCTCATGTCAAGATGTAAACGGCATTCAACAGGCTGCCAATTTTGCTCTCCTGATCCCTGTATCGAGACTTTTTGGAATACTGTACCATGCTCACCGTAAAAGAGAATATTCACAGAACCTTGTCCCAGGATTTCAAAGGGCACATTGCATTCAACCTTGTCAATACGGAGAATTTTACCTAATTTTATATAGTGTTTCATCGGTCTGACCATTACTCCATGAACCTCGGTTTTCGCTTTGATTTCAAGGCATATTTGTACCTCTTCGTTTTGTGTTGTGATGATTCCCATGTTCGCCTTGTTTTCCCCTAAAGTCATCTGTGATGGATCGATGTGCAACTGTAATTCGACCACACCTTTTTCTTCAATCTCAAGTTGTGCGGGCACAATTTTCAGCCAACTCTGAGAACATGTGATTTTTTCTTTGATTCTATGGCCAGTGCTATTCAATATCCTGACTTTTTTTACAAACCTTTGGAGAGTGATTACAGAGGTAAGGCCTTTCTCCGATATGGCCAGACAATCATGAATGAGAGGATCGATTCGTTGATCACCATTCACATGAAAACGATAGAGATATGTTCCATCTTCAAGAGATAAAACGGCTCGAAATCCGTTACGGTCTCTTTGCATGACAACCGGCCGCCTGTCCCATTCAGTAAAATCACCTACTAAATCTACATTTCTGTCCGAAGAACCATGATAATGGAAGGTACAATCTTTCCAAATGGGGAATGTCCCCAAACACAAATGGTCCGGTATTACATCGAAGACGATCTTTCCTTGCTCTTCTTCGGAAAACCTTTCATACAATTCAATCACGAGTTCTTTTCCAACCTGACTTTCTCCATGAAAAAAGTTGGAAATCAATTGAGTTTCAGCGCTCTTTACATGTATGATTTCGGTTCTGTCCTCCACTATCGGCAAACCGAGTAACTCTGCATTACGTTTATACTCTTCAAAATCCATAAAACAAAGGGTACCTTTCCTTTATAGACATTCCCATCTCTTTAGTGTCCTTCCAGAAATGAAATACTTTATGCAAAGTCAAAGAGGACAAAGATATTCACCACAGGAATACATTGGGTATTTTGAGGATTAAGATCTGAGTCAGACGCAGAGAGTGCCAAAAATAGCGAAAATAGCCATTATGGATGGGTACTAGGTATGAAGGGGCACTTTGCTATGGTCCCTTCCATCTGGGTCTGATGTGGAAATTGGGAAAGCACAGGTTGATTACTCAGCACTCCTTACTTCACTGAATAATCAATCTGTGTTTTTCCTCCAATGATGACCCGTGGTTTTTGTACGAGATTTCCTCTGTATGTAAACCCTCTCCGTTTTACTTTCAATATCTGATCACGAGGTCCCGCATCTATACCTTCTACCTCGTGTAAAACAGGTGAAAAAGTTTCCTTTTCATTGGGACAGACCTCCCTGAGATGAACTCTTTCACATTCATGGATCAATTCACCCAATCTTACTGTGATCTCATGTGAATCTGAAATTTCGTCTAAAAAATTGATTAACTCTATTAAATTTTTGATTACCATATCAAACTTTTCCCCAAAATATTTCTCCGGGGTTTTCAGTTTCATCACAACATCGCCTAACGCAGAGGCAATATCTTCAAGAGGGTAAATCCCATCATCCTCCCTGAGAGAGATAGAGATATCAACATTCAGTCGCTTGTTCCTGTGCCATTGTATAAATTGTTCAAACTCATTTATTGCATCCTGCATCTTTTCTGTGGTTATCTGAACAGAAATGGGAACCTCTTTCCCTTCCCGCATGAAATCATCTTGAATCTTAGAAACAGAGCTATAGAGGGAAGCCAGATTATCTTTGAGATCAATTATTTCATCCGACACCTCACGATCCATGTCAGTAATGAAATATTCACTGGCAATTTTTTCCAGGATCTCATTACGCTGGCTTACCCTATTCTCATGGTTTAACAATATATGCAAAAGACGTGTGACTGTATTATGGTCATTGAGGTGATCGGGACTTTTAAAGGTTTTCTTTTCAGCCTGCTGAGTGAAATGGTCTATTTTAAGTACCAAAGAATGTATACTTTCCAGGCACCGATTCAGCAGATGATTCATATTATTTACGGAATCATCTACTTTTTTCTGATATGAGCTTATTTGATTTTCTATGAGTCCTTGCATCCGCTTTGCATTCTCTTGTAAAACGAAATTCAATTCCGTCTTTAAATCATCAGCCAATGTTTCAATTGATCCTTGAATCTTCTCTTGGATGGAAGAATTGATTTGACTGATCATATTCTCTTCAGAGTCTTTCTCAAAAAAATTCATTGTGTCTTTTGGAACAACTTCCCCAGTATGAGGATAGTCAAGATGCTCTTGTGAAAAAATGGATTTTTTCCTATTCATGCCTTTGTTTTTCCTTATTATCGGAATAAGAAAAACACAAAGAAAAAGAGAACCATTAAGAATCCATCCATTCCAGTTCGACAGAATGATTCCTTGAAATTGTACAGGTGTTTCCTTCACTTTGACGGTATGTCTATGGAAATCAAGGCCCCCTTTTATATCGGTAAATACCTTAATGTCTGCTTGTGTCAGATCACTCCACAGAAACAGAGAGAAAAGGATTATGTTTCCAATAATAAGAAAATGAAAAAAATGTGATTTGAATATTAATTTCATGCGCTTCCTTAACATGCACTGGTCAATATTATCTTCTCGATACTTCATGTATTTATCCTTGATGATCTGGTGCGTTTTCATATTTTATTTGTG
>JAXHSZ010000504.1:0-2734 GCA_034190725.1 Thermodesulfobacteriota bacterium | reverse complement strand
TGTTGCAAGATGTTCCGGTAGAACCGGTCCACAACACCCTCTCCATACGTACAATCGGGAGGCTGAAGTTACTCGGTTATGATCTTTGACGCAAAATTGGGATTATACTTTTTAAGAATGCATTTCCGCCAGTTTCATGTACCAGTGTTCAGGTGACAGATTTCTTTCATTCCTGACACCTGGAGTAATTCAAATTGAATATAAACTTATTTTGCATCAATACGGATGATTCCCAGAGATCCACAGAATTCAAGAGACCGGAGAAAGGCAATGAAACAACTCACCATAATCAGCGGCAAAGGAGGTACGGGCAAGACTACCATAACAGCAGCCTTTGCAGCCCTGGCTCATGATCATGTCATGGCCGATGGAGATGTAGACGCTGCGGACCTCCATTTGATTTTAAACCCGCACATTCAAAAGCAGGAAGACTTTTTTGGTGGACGTGTACCTTCTCTTGACAGAGATAAATGCGACGAATGCGGAATATGCATGGATGTATGTCGATTCGATGCGATACACGATCTTATCATAGATCCCATCTCATGCGAAGGGTGCGGTCTTTGTATGCACGCATGCCCTTATGATGCAATCGCCATGGAAGAAAAGCTTTCCGGACAGTGGTTTCTATCCATTACCCGTTTCGGCCCTATGGTCTATGCCAAATTGGGAATTGCAGAAGAAAACTCCGGTAAGTTGGTGACTCTCGTAAGACAACAGGCGAAGCTGGTGGCTGAAAAGGACAACAGAGATCTCGTGATTATAGACGGCCCTCCGGGGATCGGCTGCCCCGTCATAGCCGCAATCACAGGAGTCAACCTTGTTCTTGTGGTAACTGAACCGACCCTTTCGGGGATTCACGATCTTGAACGGGTTTTGGACGTGGCGAAACATTTCAACATCCCAGGTGTTGTCTGTATCAATAAATATGACATCAACCTTGAAAATTCACGCACAATAAAAGAGTATTGCCATGAGAGGAGCATAGAAGTTGTCGGGGAGATACCGTATGACCCTATCGTTACAAAGGCGATGGTCCAGAGGAAAAGCATAGTGGAATACGATTCAGGTATGATCGTAGACATTACAAAAAATATGTGGGGCAGGATAAACGGGATATTGCAAAATGGATCTCAAAAATAAGATAATGGACAATCTGGAAAAAGTCATAGATCCTGAAACAAAGACAGATATTGTCGGCATGGGATTGATTCAGGATCTTGATGTCACCAGTGAAGGGAAGGTGAATTTTTCTTTCCGCCCTTCTTCATCTGTCTGTCCTTTGGTATTTTCTCTTGCTTTTAAGATAAAGGAAGCAATTGAAGGGACCGAAGGGGTAAATGGAGTGAATATGATTGTGACGGACCATAACATGGCTGACGAGTTGAATGAACTCTTAAGAAACTGAATTGAAAAATACAAGTACCGCAGAGGTTGAAAGCGAAGAACAAGAGCAAGATCTTTTTCTGATAAGGAGTTGAACTCGCCTTTCCTGACAAAGGAGAATGCATTATGCCCATCTATGAATACAGTTGCAATCAGTGTGGAGGGGTATCGGAGATTCTGACCGGTATCGGGTCTCAAAGTGATCAAATGCTATGTAAACATTGTGGAAACAGTGATCTCAAAAAGCTCATGTCGCTGACCTCGTCTGTTTCCAGAGACAGCAGTAAACTTCCCGGCGCCACCTGTTGCGGCAAAGCTGAGCGCTGTGATACCCCTCCTTGCTCAAATGGAGCGAGTTGCAGAAGAGACTCAGGGTCTGTCATGAAATAAGGAGCACATCTGTGCATCTCATCTTCAGGCCATCTCTGAACGATCCTCAATCACAAAATCCTCGAAACAGGTTCGACGATTCCTCTGATTTTGTGTTTTTGGATCGTACAAATCCAACCTCAATCTGAGCACCCATATACACCACTTATTTCATTTCAGTCCCTAAGATGAGAGATGAAAAGGACAATAAATATGTTTAACGGACAAAAGAATGATCTGGACAAGACAATTGAAGAGATTCAGGAATCTATTATTGAAGATGCACGGGAGACCTTCTCTGAGGAGGTTGTGAATCGCTGGTTGAATCCGAAAAATATAGGCAAAATGGACAATCCTGATGGACATGGCAAAATAACAGGACCATGCGGAGATACAATGGAGGTATCTCTGAATGTGAAGAACAACAGAATTGTTCATGCAATGTTCCTGACAGATGGGTGCGGAACCACCATCGCAGCAGGGAGCATGATCACGGACCTTGCCATTGGAAAGTCAATGGAACAGGCTTTTAGGATAAGTCAGGAAATGGTCCTTGACGCCCTCGGAGGGCTGCCTGAGGACAGTGTTCATTGCGCCCTTCTTGCATCGAATACCCTGAAAGAGGCGATCAAGGAATATTGGCAGTGTAAAAAAGATCCCTGGAAAAGAAGTTACAGGAAATGAGATCGGTTCAGGGATGAGAGTGAAATACCATTCTCAAGTTGACGTTCATATTCAGGTTGGATTTCGGTCTCACCCTTATATTAAAGGAGCAATCTAATGGCGATCATTGGAATTACCGGAAGTATAGCATCGGGAAAGAGTGTTGTGGCTCAATTCTTTGTGGATTGCGGAGCACACCTGATCGACTGGGATGTGATCGGACATGAAGTCATGCTCCCTCAGAGAAAGGCATGGCAGGGAGTAGTTCAGACCTTTGGCAGGGATATTCTGAACGATGATCAGACCATTGACCGGC